>NZ_JBPBBA010000034.1:0-46859 GCF_050896395.1 Nioella aestuarii
TTCCCTTCTGGCGCTTGTGGTCATTCCGTCCTTGCGTATCTCCGATCTCGGGTTGGTGGACGTGACCACGTTCGAACTGACCTCTCTTTTTGTGGAGGGCGACCAATGACCCCCGTTTCCAAACAACTCCCGCTCGAAACCCCGAAAGAGGCTGAGCCGCGCTATTTCTCTGATCCGGGCGAAGCCGTGGGTTATCTGCAAAAGCTTTATGCCGATGCAACAAACTTCCTTCAGGCCCGGTTTTCCGAGGTCATTGCCTCGGGTCAGCCTGACCGCCGCTACCGTGCCTTCTATCCCGAGATCAGGATTACAACGACCAGCTATGGCCATGTCGACAGCCGCCTGTCCTTTGGCCATGTCGCGGAACCGGGCACCTATGCCACCACGGTCACGCGGCCTGATCTGTTCCAGTATTACCTGACCCAACAGATCAAACTGCTGATCGACAATCACGGCGTGCCGGTCTGCGTCTGCGCCTCGCAAACCCCGATCCCGGTGCATTTCGCGGTGCTGAACGATGCCGATCTGCAAGTCCCGCATGACGGGGCCATGGCCTTCCCGCTGCGCGACGTCTTTGACGTGCCAGATCTTGGCACCACCAATGACGACATCGTCAACGGCTACGGTTTCAAGAACGAGGATGGGTCGGGCGCGCTGGCCCCGTTCACCGCGCAGCGGGTGGATTACTCGCTGGCGCGGCTGTCGCATTACACGGCCACGGGGCCGGAGCATTTCCAGAACCACGTTCTGTTCACCAACTACCAGTTCTACGTTGAGGAGTTCGTAGCTTACGGCCGGCAGATGCTGGCGGATGAGGCCAGTGGCTACACCGCGCTAGTTGGGCCGGGGAATGACGTGATTACCTCGCCCGATCAGCAGTTGAACACGCCCGCCAAGCTGCCGCAGATGCCGACCTATCACCTGAAACGAAAGGGCGGGGGCGGCATCACGCTGGTCAATATCGGCGTCGGCCCGTCAAACGCCAAAACGGCGACTGACCATATCGCCGTTCTGCGCCCGCATGTGTGGCTGATGGTGGGCCATTGCGCGGGTCTGCGGAATTCCCAAAGCCTTGGAGATTTCGTACTTGCCCACGCATACCTGCGCGAAGATCACGTGTTAGACGACGACCTGCCGGTCTGGGTGCCCATCCCAGCCCTGGCCGAGGTTCAGATTGCGCTGGAAGGTGCTGTGGCGGATGTGGCCGAGGTGTCTGGCTATGAGCTGAAGAAGATCATGCGGACCGGCACTGTCGCCACCATCGACAACCGCAACTGGGAACTGCGCGATCAGTCTGGTCCGGTGCATCGTCTGTCCCAGTCCCGCGCCATTGCGCTGGACATGGAAAGCGCCACCATCGCGGCCAACGGGTTCCGGTTTCGGGTGCCCTATGGCACGTTGCTTTGCGTATCGGACAAGCCCCTGCATGGCGAACTGAAGCTGCCCGGCATGGCCAGCGCCTTCTACAAAACGCAGGTTTCGCGGCATTTGCTGATCGGAATCCGGGCCATGGAAACCCTGCGGGAAATGCCGCTGGAACGCCTCCACAGCCGGAAATTGCGCAGTTTCGAGGAGACAGCCTTCCTGTGACGCCGGGGAAAACGCCTCAAAATGCGTGTTTTTTGAGGAAATGGCACACTAGTCATTGTGTGTGCCTACAATATTCGGGTAGCTTTCCCGCAACGAGCCCCATGGGTTCGGGCAGTTAAGGAGAACAGAACATGGCACAAAAGCCCATGACCAAGACCCAGCTTGTTGCGGCTCTCGCCGAAGAGATGGGCAGCGACAAGAAAGCCGCTTCCGCCGCACTCGACGCCGTAACGGCCGTTGTGTCCAAAGAAGTCGCCGCTGGCGGCGCCGTGACCCTTCCGGGCATCGGCAAAGTGTATTGCCGTGAGCGCCCCGAGCGTATGGTGCGTAACCCCGCAACGGGTGAGCAGATCAAGAAAGAAGCCGACAAGGTGGTCAAAGTGACCATTGCGAAGGCCCTGAAGGACAGCGTGAACGGCTAATCGCCGGACCGATCCGACAGTATCAGGGTCGCCCACTGGGCGACCCTTTTCATTTGGCGCAGCGCCTCAGGCCGTTGCCGCCATCAGCTCTGCATCGTAGGCCACAGCGCGTTTCATCGCCGGCCGGTTCGCACAGCGGGAAACCCAACCCTGAATATCCGGGTTTTCGGGCATCACCTGTGGCAGCGTGCTGAAGGTCGAGGCGATGATCAGATCAGCGACCGTATAGTCATCACCCATCAGATAGGGCTGCCCGTGCAGAGCCACGGCCAGCCGGTCGATGGCTTCAGGCAGACCGCGAAAGGTGGTGGCCAGTACCGGGTGGTCCATCTCGCACAGCGTGAAAACAATCACCGGCTCCAGCACGCCGCTATACCATGCCAGCCAGCTTAGAAATGTGCCGCGATCCGGTGCGCCAACAGGGCCGGCCAATCCGGCCTCTGGCGCCAGTTCGGCCAGATAGAGCGCGATGGCCGTTGATTCCCGGATCATCGCACCGTCATGGACCAACAGAGGCACCTTGCCTTCTGGATGCGGGTTCTTCGGGTCGCGCCCGCCGCCGCCATCCATGCGCGGGACGGTAACTGGTTCGATGTGAACCCTGTCCTGTAAGCCCAGTTCGTCGATCAGGGCGACGATCCGCGACGAGCGGCTGAAAGGGGCGTGATAAAGAGTCAGCACGGGATTGATCCTTCTTGTGTTGAGTTGCCGTGTGATCTCTCTATGCTCCCCCTATCCTGTCAGATTCCGTCAGGAGCGTTATGCCCCGCACCGACCGACTGTTCCGCCTGCTGCATCTGTTGCGCAGTCTGCCCGCGCCCGTCACCGCCGCGCGGCTGGCAGAGGAAACCGGCGTATCCGAACGCACGCTTTATCGTGATATCGACAGCCTGCGCGCGGCGGGTGCGCTGATTGATGGTGAGGCGGGCTATGGCTACCGCCTGACGGAAGACCCCGCCGTCCCACCACAGATGTTTGACCGGCACGAGGTAGAGGCGCTGGTTCTGGGCCTGTCAGAGGTCAGCGCGACCGGCGACAGTGCCTTGGCCGAAGCGGCGGACCGGGCTTTGTCCAAGATCACGGCCCGCCTGCCGCAGCGCGTGGCGCAACAGGCGGCCCATGCGGTCAGCATGGTCTACAGGTTCCGCCCCTCTGCTCGCGCGTCGGACCTGCTGGAACCGTTGCGCCAGGCGTCCTGGCAGGAACGCGCCGTCGATATCACCTATCGCGACCGGCTGGGGGCCCTTACGAAACGACGGATCTGGCCCCTTTCGGTGATCTTTCTGGAACAGCGCCAGTTCGTACTTGCATGGTGTTGCCTGCGGCAGGGATTTCGCAAATTCGACCCCGAACAGATCGAAGCTCTGACACACACAAACGACTCCTTCCGCCCGAACCGGGTGCCACTGCTGCGCGACTACGTTGACCAGTTGCGGAATGGGGGCTGACCTTTCCAGCGCCGCAGGCTATGGCGGTTAACAGGGCAAGAAACGGAGACAGAGGATGGATCTGCGCGCAATCGCCATGGGGCTGGCTTTCGCTCTTATCTGGTCCTCGGCCTTTTCGTCCGCGCGCATCATCGTGGCCGCCGCCCCGCCGATTGCCTCGCTGGCCCTGCGCTTTGCCATTTCCGGTGCGGTGGGCGTGATCCTCGCCCGCATGTTCGGCCAGAACTGGAACCTCAGCCGCGCGCAATGGCGGTCAGTCATCATCTTCGGCATCTGCCAAAACGCGCTCTATCTGGGCCTTAACTTCGTGGCGATGCAGTGGATCGAGGCATCGCTGGCCGCCATCATCGCTTCGTCCATGCCGCTCATTGTGGCCGCCGCAAACTGGGTGATCTTCCGCGAAAAACTGCCCGTTATGGGTGTCCTCGGCCTTATGGCAGGGTTCGGAGGTGTTGCCCTGATCATGACGCAGCGCCTTGGCGGCGGCGTCGATCCGCTTGGCGTCACGCTCTGCCTGATCGGGGCTGTGGCGCTCGCGGTGGCAACACTCACCGTGCGCGGCGCGTCCTCTGCGGGAAGCGGTGGGGTTCTGATGATCGTAGGGTTACAGATGCTGGTCGGGTCCGCCGTGCTGCTGCCCTTCGCGCTCATCTTCGAAACGCTGGAGGTGCAATGGTCATGGCAATTACTGGCGGCCTTCACCTACACCGTCTTCGCCCCCGGCCTGCTGGCCACCTGGATCTGGTTCCTGCTGGTGCAACGCATCGGGGCCACGCGTGGCGCGACCTTCCACTTCCTCAACCCGTTCTTCGGCGTGGCCATCGCGGCGGCGATCCTTGGCGAACGCTTGGGCTGGGTCGACATTCTCGGCGTTACGATTATCGCGGCGGGTATCCTTGCGGTGCAGCTGGCCCGCGCGGCGCGCTGACGTCACTGTGATGCCCGCTCACGCAGGCGTCAGATGACATTACAGCGCGTCCGCGCCAGAAAAGGCGCATGTTAGAGCTTCTCTTTGCCTATGGCGCGGGTCTACTGACCCTGATCAACCCCTGCGTTCTGCCGGTGCTGCCAATCGTGTTGGCGGGATCCTTGCAGGCCAGCCGCTTTGGCCCGCTGGCCCTGGCCGGGGGGATGAGCCTGTCTTTCGTTGCGCTCGGCCTGACCGTCGCGCTGGCCGGACGGGCTGTGGGGATTGATGAGCAGACTGTCGGGCAGGCGGGCGCGGTTCTGATGATCGCCTTTGGCCTTGTGCTTCTGATCCCCCGCTTTTCCGCCGCCTTCGCCACTGCAACGGCGGGCGTGTCATCCGGCGCGGATAGCCAGATGATGGCGCTTAACGGTCGCGAAGGCTGGCAGGGACAGGCCATTGGCGGCGCGTTGCTTGGCGCGGTCTGGTCGCCTTGTGTCGGGCCCACCCTGGGCGGAGCCATCGCACTGGCCAGCGCCGGTGAACAGATCGGCCGCGCGGCTGCGATCATGGTGTTCTTCGCGTTTGGCGTGTCCACCATCATCCTGGCGTTGGGCTACGGCGCGCGGTCCTTCTTTCAACGCCGCCGGGCGCTGATGCAGGCGATTGCCGAACGATCCCGCCCGCTGCTTGGCGGCATCTTCATCCTTGTCGGCACGGCGATCCTGCTGCGCTGGCACCATGTCATAGAAAACTGGCTGCTCGATGTCTTGCCCTATTGGCTGCAAGATCTCTCAGTGGCCCTGTAAGGGAGATACCCGATGAACCGACGCGAATTGATGATCATGGGCGGGGCCGCGCTGTTGCTGGCGGGCCGTGCGGGCGCCACGAATATCGACTACACCCCGGGCCTCGTACAGCAGCGCCTTGCCGCTGGCGAAACGCTGTTTGTAGATTTCTTCGCGCCATGGTGCTCGACCTGCCGCACCCAGGAACGCCATGTCGAGGCGCTACGAACCGAGAACCCGGCCTATGATGCAGCGATGACCTTCATTCGTGTGGATTGGGACACCTATGGCCGTGGCGAGCTGGCCCAAAGCCTGCAAATCCCGCGCCGGTCTACGCTGGTTGTCTTGCGCGGAGAGCAGGAACTAGGCCGCATCGTAGCGGGAACCAGCCGGTCTGCAATTCAATCTCTGATGGATTTGGGGCTTAGCTGACCGGGGATCAAACCTCGGATGGGTCGTTGGTCGATGTCACGGCGACATTGTCCACGCCCCAGCTTTCATCGGCAACGTTCTGGTTCAAAGTTGATCCGAATCCGACGGTCATCGACGGGCCCGGATCGGTTACTTCCACGCGCACGGAGAAGCTCTGATCCACCCAGGATGAGCTGTAACCGATATGCCCACGGTCCCCCGATGGTTCGATCGTGACACTATAGTTCCCGTCTGATGTGGTCCAACTGTCTGTCACCCCGTCAGATTGCCACGAAAAGCTATGCGAACTGATTGGGTTGCCGTCCACGAACATGATGAACTCTTCATTGTCCCAGCTGTCGATGGCATGCAGGTCAAACTCGATCACTGCCGTGTCATACCCAGACATCAGGTCATAGGTCCGGGTCACAATCTCGGCCCCACCGCTGCCGCCATAGGGCCCAAGCAGCCCGCCATAAGCCGGATCCGAATCGTCGGTTACACCCCCAAACCAAAAGCCAGCGCCGTTCTCGAAATCATCGAAGTAGCTCTGTCGTGCAAAGGTGGTATTCACGATTTCGCCTCGCAGGGCGGCGTCGATGTCAGCGGCCAGGTTCTCGACCCCGGCGGAAGTGGAATTCAGCACTGCAATTCCAACACCCACCACGCCAGAACACAGCACCACGTAGTCCGTGGTCACTGCACCGGATTCCGACAGGATGAACGTTTTCAGCATGAGCCAAGCTCCGAGGACATCGCGTGAGCATCACAGCTATCAACGGAGAATGGAGAAATTAGGGGAAAATTTAGCCGATTTGCCCGCGGTTTGCCCCAATCTGGCCACGATGCAGCAGAACATGATCCAGCAGAACGCAAGCCGCCATCGCCTCGGCCACCGGTACAGCGCGGATTCCCACGCAAGGATCATGGCGACCTTTTGTAATAATATCAGTCTCTTCGCCGGATTTTGTTATGGTCTTTCGGGTGGTCAGAATAGACGAGGTCGGCTTGACCGAGAACCGCACAACCACATCCTGCCCGGTGGATATCCCACCCAGAATCCCACCCGCATGGTTCGAGCTATAGACCGGCCCGTCAGGCCCCATGCGAATCTCATCCGCATTGTCGCTGCCGGTCAGGCTGGCGGCGTTCATTCCTTCGCCGATCTCGACGCCCTTCACGGCGTTGATCGACATCATCGCGGCGGCCAGATCCGTGTCCAGTTTGCCATAGATCGGCGCGCCCAATCCCGCAGGCATCCCGCGCACGGTTACCTCGATAATCGCACCAACGCTGTCGCCAGACTTGCGCAGCCCGTCCAGATACTCGGCCCAGTCCGCCGCTGCCTGCGCGTCCGGTACCCAGAATGGATTGCGTTCGATCTCATCCCAGTCGAACCGGCCGCGATCAATCCCATGCGGGCCCATCTGCACCATGTACCCCGTGATAGACAGCCCCGGCACCAGCTGCTTCAGCGCCTCGCGTGCCACGCCGCCCGCAGCCACCCGCGCCGCCGTTTCGCGCGCACTGGACCGCCCGCCACCGCGATAGTCGCGGATGCCGTATTTCTGCCAATAGGTGATGTCGGCATGTCCGGGCCGGAACTTCTCGGCGATATCGCCATAATCCTTCGACCGTTGATCGGTGTTGCGGATCATCAACTGAATGGGCGTGCCCGTGCTGACGCCCTCAAAAACGCCGGACAGGATCTCCACCCGATCGGGCTCACGCCGCTGCGTGGTGTATTTGTTCTGCCCCGGTTTGCGCTTGTCCAGCCAGTGCTGCAACGCATCGGCCTCGATCGGCACACCCGGAGGGCAGCCATCCACCGTCGCACCAAGCGCGGGCCCATGGCTCTCGCCCCAGGTGGTAACTCGAAAAAGATGGCCAAAGCTGTTCATGGACATGGGGGCGCTCCGTTTTCCTGCCCCCGGTTAGCGTGCCAAGCCCCGGAATCCAAGGCTCATATGGCCCCTACAGCCCATAGGCCCGCTCCAACACGGTCAACGCCACGCTGATCATGGCCTCGTCCTCAAGCCCGGCCAGGTCCCGCGCCGCATCGGCTCCGTTGATCCCCATAAGGATCGGCTCGCCGAAAACGTCCGCCAGATTAAGCCACTGGTTGAATTGCCCGCGCGGCAATCCCGTATCAGCGGTCACAATCCAGCTCGGGTCCCCTTCCCAGAACGGCGCATCGAACCGCAGGTAGAGCTTGTCCAGCAAACCCATCCCCAAAGCGCCTATGGCCTCTCGTTTGCGCTGGGGCAGGGGGGGGACGAAACTGATCACGCCCTGCTGCAAAACCCCCAACGGCACCGTCAGCACAACCGCATCATGCCGCGCTTCCGTTCCATCGGCAAAGCCAAGCCGGACATCTCCGTCCAGCGTGACACGCCGCAGATCATGGCCCGTCAAAAGTGCATACTCCCCGGCCAGTTCCGGCAAGAGCAGGTCATAGCCTTCACGCAGAACCGCCTCTGGCCCACCGTAATCACCTGGTGCCAGAAATGCCGCAAGATTGATCTCAGCGCGCTGTGCGCCCGCGTTGTGCTGAACGGAAATGACTTCCTCAAGCCAGTCTGGCACCTCCTCAGGCGCCAACAATGCGCCATCCCGCATCCGAACGACGCTGTCATCGCCTGTCTCGATCAGCTCAACACCCGCCTCATCGGCCAGATCCACAAGCGGATTGCCCTCCAGCCCGTGAATCCAGCTCGCACCCATGTCCAGGGGTACCCCAAGGCTCCGGTCAGTCCAGAGACGGCCGCCGATCCGGTCTCGCGCCTCGTAAGCTGTTACGTCATAGCCTTCGTCAGCAAGCCATTGGGCTGTGCGCAACCCGGAAATGCCGGCCCCGACGACCGCGATGTCTTCGTGATCCTCTTCCTCTAGGGCCGCCACCGCGTGCTCCGCCGATTCATAGGCCGCGTGCACGGTACTGCTGTACTCGGGATTTGCCGCCTCGCCTGCGAAAAAGATGCGCGCCGCCACCGGCTCCGCCAAAGTCCGATTCGCAGCCCGGTACACCCCGCGCGGTGTGTAGGAATAGGATCCGTAGCTGAACCGGTCCCGGCTCCAGTTCGTGCGCAGATAGCCTGTCAGTCTCACACCGCTTGCCATCCCGCGATTCACCGGCAGAAAGGCCCCGCACATCCCCGCTGCCAATCCTGTCAATACGCTGCGCCGCTGCATGACCTCTTTTCCTCCAATGCCACCCATGCATGGTGCGCCAGCACGGTATGTCCAGCAATCCCGCTTCTTCATCCTGGCGGGAAACAGCTCCGCCGGGGGCATCCTGACCCAGACAACCGTACCACCCTCCGACCCGATGCGCCGACCGTCCACATTCTTCCGTGGCAACGCGGACCGACGAGGCCTCCGGCGAAAGCCGGGGGTTGAGGAGGGCCGCCCCCGGGTCGACGCGCAATGCGCGGCGAAACCGCGTTCCCTTATACGCGGGTGGTGTACGGGGGGTGCCCCCTTCTTTCTACGGGAATCCCTTGCCGCCGGGCGCGATCTGCGCTACCTGCACCCTTACCTCGGGGTGGCCCTAAAAGGGCCTGAGATGCACCACGCGAACCCGTTGAACCTGAACCGGTTAGGACCGGCGGAGGGAAGGTTAAGCGGGCACATCCCGCCACTTCTCCACCGCCCGTCGCGAAATGGAGACTGTGACTATGAAAACACCCATCATCGCCACGGGATTTGCCCTTCTTGCCAGCACGGCAATGGCGCAAGATTCCGCATTGATTGTATATACTTACGACAGCTTCGTGTCCGATTGGGGCCCCGGCCCGGCGATCGAAGCGGCCTTTGAGGAAACCTGCGATTGTGACCTGCAATTCGTCGGTGCAGGCGATGGCGCGGCGCTTCTGGCGCGGCTTTTTCTTGAGGGCGCCCAGACAGGCGCGGATGTCGTTCTCGGCCTTGACACCAACCTCATCGCCGCGGCCCGAGAGATGGATCTCATCGCGCCGCACGGCCTCACAGCCGACGCCCTCACCATGCCAATATCTTGGGACGATCCCCAATTCCTCCCCTATGACTGGGGGTACTTCGCCTTCGTTCACGGAACCGATCTGGAAAATTCCCCGTCGAATTTCCGCGAGCTAGCCGATAGCGATCTACGCATCGTGATCCAGGATCCCCGGTCCTCCACTCCAGGTCTCGGGCTGTTGATGTGGGTGAAAGCCGCCTATGGCGATGAGGCCGCAAGCATCTGGGAAGGGCTGGCCGACAACATTGTCACCGTCACGCCAGGCTGGTCCGAAGCCTATGGGCTCTATCTGGAAGGTGAGGCCGATATGGTGCTCTCCTACACCACCTCGCCCGCCTATCACCTGATCGCGGAAGAGGATGACAGCCACACCGTCGCGGCTTTTGAAGAGGGCCATTACATGCAGGTGGAGGTTGCTGGAATCATCAATATTTCCAATGAGATGGAGCTTGCGCACCAGTTCATGGAGTTCATGATCTCTCCGGCCTTCCAGCAGATCATTCCCACGACTAACTGGATGTATCCCGCTGCCCTTCCTGCCGAGGATTTGCCCGAAGGGTTCGAGACGCTCGTTGTCCCAGAGACGGCCCTGTTGCTCAGCCCTGAGGTATCGCAGGATCTGCGGGATCAGGCGCTGGCCGAATGGCAAGCCGCGCTCAGCCAATAAGCGCGGTTCAGGGGGCGGGCGTTGCGATTGCCGCGCTCGTCCTGCTGGCCGTTCTGGGACCGCTAGGCGCGGTTCTGTGGCGGGCCGAGTCCATCTCGGGGCTTGGTCCCGCCGATCTGTCCGCCATCCGCTTCACCATCTGGCAAGCGGGCCTGTCGGCGCTGTTCAGTGTCGCGCTGGCGATCCCTGTCGCGCGCGCCCTGGCCCGGCGCCGGTTCCCCGGGCGCACAGCGCTGATCGCGCTTATGGGCGCACCCTTTATCCTGCCGGTAATCGTCGCTGTCTTTGGCCTGATTTCCATCTTTGGGCGGCAGGGCATCCTGAACGAAGGACTGGCGGCGCTCGGCTTGCCTGGCCTTGAAATCTACGGTGCCCACGGGGTCATTCTGGCCCATGTGTTTTTCAACCTTCCCCTTGCAGTGCGGCTGTTCCTGCAAGGTTGGCTGGCGATTCCGGCTGAACGGTTCCGGTTGGCCGCGACACTGGGCTTCAGCCCCCGCGATATCGCCAGACACATGGAATGGCCGATGCTGAGGCAGGTAGCGCCAGGGGCGTTGTTGGTGATCTTCCTGATCTGCACCACCTCTTTCGCGGTGGCCCTGATCCTTGGCGGCGGACCGCGCGCCACGACGGTCGAGCTCGCGATATATCAGGCTTTCCGATATGAGTTTGACCTCGGTCGCGCTGCGATGCTGGGGCTGGTTCAGGTTGCGATCTGCGTGGTGGCGGGGCTTATGGTGCTGCGCGTTGCGGTGCCTGCGGCCATGGGCACGGGGCTTGACCGGCCATTGGAACGTTTTGACCGGCAAAGCGCTGTGCAGAGGGCGGGCGACTGGCTAGCCATTGCGCTTGCCGCTCTGTTCCTGATGTTGCCGATTCTGGCCGTTCTGGTGCGTGGGATCGGCGGTGTGCTGACTTTGCCCGGTTCGGTCTGGGTCGCGGCTGAGCGGTCTGTCTTGCTGTCACTTGCCACGGCCGCGTTGGCGGTTCTTGCGGCTTTGCCCATGGCCATGTTGATCGCACGAGGGCGGGCGAGGGGGTTGCTGGAAACCATAGGTGCCTTGTCGATCGCCGTGTCGCCCCTGGTGATTGGCACCGGGATTTTCCTGATCCTGCGGCCATACGTGAACCCGTCCAGTTCCGCCCTGCCGGTTACCGGCTTGGTCAACGCATTGGCGGCGCTACCTTTCCTGCTGCGTGCCCTTGTGCCTGCTATTCAAGCGGCCGAGGCGGGCTATGGCCCCTTAGCGGATTCGCTTGGGATGACGGGCTGGCAGCGTTTGCGCCACGTACTGTTGCCACGAATTCGCAGGCCGCTTGGGTTCGGGGCGGGGCTGGCGGCGGCGATGTCGATGGGGGATCTTGGCGTCATCACATTGTTTGCGGCGCCGCAGGAGGGAACGCTGCCGTTGGAAATGCTCCGCCTCAGGGGGGCGTATCGCACGGATGATGCGGAAGCGGCGGCGCTGGTGTTGCTGGTGCTAAGCCTTGCACTTTTCTGGATCTTTGACCGCGGAGGGCGGGTGAATGCTGCGACTTGAAAGCGTTTTGCTTGGGTTCGAGGGGTTTACCCTGGCTGCAGATCTGTCGGTTCCCAGGGGAGCACGGCTGGCGGTTCTTGGTCCATCAGGTGGGGGCAAGACGACAATGCTTAGCGCCATCGCGGGCTTTCTGCGGCCCGATGCGGGGCGCATTCTGATGGATGGGCAGGAAGTGACGGATTGGCCGGTGCAGGACCGGCCCCTGTCGATCCTGTTTCAGGAGGGCAACCTGTTTCCGCATCTGACAGCGTTCGACAATGTTGCGCTTGGGGTAAAGCCGAGCCTGAAGCTGGACGAGGAAGACCGCGCCAATGTAGCCCGTGCGCTGGATCAGGTCGGTCTTAAAGACAAGGGCGACCGCAAGCCCGGCGACCTGTCCGGAGGCCAACGGTCGCGTGTGGCTTTGGCGCGGATGTTGCTTCGGCGCAAGCCGTTGGCATTGCTGGACGAACCCTTTGCGGCGCTAGACCCGGGCCTAAAGCGAGAGATGCTGGCATTGGTGGGTGATCTTTGTACGGCAGAAGATCTGACCTTGGTGATGGTCAGCCACGATCTGCGTGATGCGGAACGGTTGTGTACCGATTTGTGCCTGCTCGAAGACGGCTCCATCACGCTAAGCGGGGCGTTGCACCCCATGCTGGCCGATCCTCCCGCACCGCTGATCCCCTGGTTGTAACAAAAAACGCGCCCCAAAGGGCGCGTTTCTTAGGTCGTTTGCTGATGGATCAGCTTTCCTTGGCGGCCCGCTTCACCGGCGCCCAGATGCGCTTGTTGGTGAGGTAGAGCATCGTCGACAGCACCAGCAGCAGGATAACGGCCGTAAAGCCCATCCGCTTGCGCGCCATCATCTCTGGTTCTGCGGCCCACATCAGGAAGGCGGCGACATCTTCGGCCATGTGGTGCACGTCGTTGGCGTGACCGTCGTTGAATTCCACCTGCCCGTCATAGAGCGGCGGCGCCATCGAGAGCAGGCCACCGGGGAAGACGTCGTTGCCATAAAGGAACGTACCAGCCATTTCTTCGTCATGGCCGTTATAGCCGGTGAGAAGCGCAGCAATGTATTCCGGGCCACCGATGCCATTGACCAGCGAGTTCAGCCCGGTGCCCCACGGGCCGTGGAAGCCAAGGCGTGCCTTTGCCATCAGGCTGAGATCGGGTGCGCCGGCTGCGGTGTTTTCCGGGAAGTTGTCGTTCGGAGTAGCAGTACGGTAGTCGCGCAGGTCTTCGTCCCAGACTTCGATGAAGTTCTGTTCGATATAGGCGCGCACCTGATCCGGTGGGATGCCGGGGCCGTCTTCGTCTGACAGGCTCCGGATCGGGACATAACGCAGGCCGTGGCAGGCCGCGCAGACTTCGGTGTAAACCTGAAGGCCGCGCTGCAGCTGGTTCTGGTCATAGGTGCCGAAGGGCCCGTCGAAGGAGAAGCGGATGTTCTCCACGTGACCGCCTTCGCCAGCCGCCAGCGCCGGGGTGCCAGCCAGAGCAACGGCAGTCAGCGCGGTGAGTGCAAGTTTCCTGAACATGTTATTCAGTCCTTTTCTTTTACTCGGCCGGGGTCGCGGCGTTGTCGCCGTTGGACCCGGACTTGCCGTAGTGCTCTTTGAAGTCTTCCTCGATGGTCGCGGGCTGCGGCAGCGGCTTCTCGAAGATGCCAAGCAGCGGCAGGATCACCAGGAAGTAGGCGAACCAGTAGGCCGACCCGATCAGGGCGATGTAGGGATAGATCCCTTCCGCCGGGCGGGCGCCAACCCACATCAACACCATGAAGTCGACGACCAGCAGGGCGAACCACCACTTGAACATCGGACGATAGCGACCGGAGCGCACCGACGATGTATCGAGCCACGGAACGATGGCCATCACGGCGATTGCGCCGAACATCGCGATCACACCGAAGAACTTGGCGTCGATGATGCCACCGGTCAGCCAGCTGGCCGCGATCACGACCCAAACATCGCCGTCGAAGGCACGCAGGATCGCGTAGAAGGGCAGGAAGTACCATTCCGGAACGATGTGTGCAGGCGTCGCCAGGGCGTTGGCTTCGATGTAGTTGTCAGGGTGGCCAAGCAGGTTCGGCATGAAGCCGACAACCACGAAGAAACCAACCAAGACAACGGCCAGAGCAAAGACGTCCTTGATCACGAAATACGGCCAGAAGGGCAGCGTGTCGGCGTCTGCTTCCTTGCGCGAGGAACGGCGCACTTCAACACCCGTGGGGTTGTTGTTGCCGGTGTGGTGGAAGGCCCAGATATGGACAACCACAAGGCCCGCAATCACGAAGGGCAGCAGATAGTGCAGCGACAGGAAGCGGTTCAGCGTGGCGTTGTCCACTGCGGGTCCGCCAAGAAGCCAGGTCTGGATCGAGTCGCCGATAAAAGGGATCGCGCCGAAGAGGCCGGTGATCACCGTGGCGCCCCAGAACGACATCTGACCCCAGGGCAGAACATAGCCCATGAAGGCGGTGCCCATCATCATCAGGTAGATCAGCATCCCGATGATCCACGTCACTTCGCGCGGGGCTTTGTAAGAGCCGTAGTAAAGACCGCGGAAGATATGCAGATATACGGCAATGAAGAATAGCGAAGCGCCGTTCATGTGGATGTAACGGATGGCCCAGCCACCGTTCACGTTGCGCATGATGTGCTCGACCGAGGCGAAGGCCAGATCGACATGCGGGGTGTAGTGCATCACCAGGATGATGCCGGTGACGATCTGCAGAACAAGGCAGAAGGCCAGAACGATGCCCCAGATCCACATCCAGTTAAGGTTCTTGGGTGTGGGGATCATCAGGGTGTCATAGAGCAGGCCGACGATGGGAAGGCGGCGGTGCAGCCACTTTTCCGCGTTGGATTTCGGCTCGTAATGGTCGTGGGGAATGCCGGACATGTCTCGCTCCCTTAACCCAGAAGGATGGTGGTTTCGTCGACGAACGCCGCATTGGGAACCCAGAGGTTCTCAGGTGCGGGTCCGCGGCGGATACGGCCGGCGGTGTCATAGTGCGAACCATGGCAGGGGCAGAACCAGCCATTGAAATCGCCGGCACCGTCGCCAAGCGGCACACAGCCCAGGTGGGTGCAAACACCCCACATGACCAGCCATTCACCGCTGTTCTCACCAGAGAAATCGGCGAGTGTACGGTTGTCATCGGTGGCAAGGGCGGCATCGCCGATGTTCGGGTTGCGCGCATTGTCGTCAACCAGCTCGGAAAGCTCGACCGCGTTGGCTTCTGCAATCTCTTCTTCCGTGCGGCGACGGATAAAGATCGGCTTGCCAAGAAACAGCACGGTCAGCTGCGTGCCGGGGGCAAGGTCGGCCACGTCAACGCGCTTGGTCGAAGCGGCTTGAACGTCAGCGGACGGGTTCATCTGGTTAATCAGCGGCCAGACGGCAGCACCGGTCGCCACTGCACCCACGCCACCAGTGGCGTAGTACAGAAAGTCGCGGCGGGTGCTGGGATGATCTTCTGCGTGTGACACCGAAAGCGTCTCCCTCATCAGCGGCCCATGTCCCCGGGCCAAAAATCCTAGCGAGGCCGCGGGCGTAGCGCAGCCATTGTTGCGCCTTCTACAAGCGCAAGGGGCGCGGCGTCCAGCGGACAAACGCGCGCACAGCGCCCGAATTGTCGCATATCTGCATCAAGAGCAAGGGGATGGAGCATTCCGGGGGTGAAAAACCCGTCTTACGTGTGCGTCAGGGCGTTCTGAGTCGCATGGATCGGTGAGGGATTCCCGCGTCGTCGAACTCTGGCCCATGGGCGATGAAGCCTAGCTTTTCATAGAAAGGAACCGCATGGGTCTGGGAATCAAGAATAACCTCGACGAACCCGGCAGCGCGCGCGTGGTCCAGCACGGCAAGCATGATAAGCCGCCCCAACCCGGTTCCCCGATGGGGTGGCATCACCGCCACCCTCTGCACTTTTGCCGTGTCGCCCTTGGGCAACAGTCGCGCGCATCCGGCGGGATTTGAAGCTGCTCCTGCAAGGAAATGGGTGCAGGAATCATCAAGCCCATCCCATTCCTCGGCCTCGCTGACGTTCTGTTCACCCATGAAAACCGCCCTACGCACCGCAAAGCAGGCGGCGCGGTCTTCCGCTGTGTCAGCGACCGAGATTCTCATGCAGACGGAACGGTCGCACGCATTGACTCACGCTCGGCAAAGCGCGCTTCCCACGCGGCCAGCACATCGCGTCCTTTGCGCCAGTTGCGATCGTCATGGCGCAGATCGAGATAGCCAAGCGCGCACCCTACGGCGATCTGGCCCATATCGAGCGGACCGTGAAGATGCGCCATCCAGCGGGAGTCAATCGCATCAAGCGCACGAGTCACCTTGGCCCACTGTGCATCAAGCCAGGGGTCGTACCATAATTCTTCGGGCCTGATCCGCTTTTCATAGGTCATGGATACGGCGGCCTCCATGATCCCGTCGGCAGTCGCCTCCAGTGTCAGCGTGTCCCAAAGCTGGTGCTCCGGGTAGAGCCCCGATTTGGCCCGATCGTCCAGGAATCTTGTGATCACCCGGCTGTCATAGAGCGTCGGGCCGTCATCGCGGATCAACGCAGGGATCTTGCCAACGGGATTCGCGGCGGCAACCTCGGACGCGGTGGCGATAGGTGTGGTGGCAACCTCTTGCAGAGCGATATCGTCCTGCCCTGTTTCCAGAAGAAGAACGCGCACCTTTCGCACGAAGGGCGAGGCTGGCGCGGAAAGAAGCGTCATCATGTCAGGCGTTTCACTTTCAATCGGGTCAGGGCCGTGGCGTCGATCTCGACCCCGCGGCCGGTTGAATTCAGACGGAAGACTCGCCGCCACCGAAACGTCGCGTTGGCCTGACCTTCAGCGGTTCGCAGCGTTGCGCCTTCGGGCGTGGCGTCCATGATGTCCTCCAGCGGCTGGTCGAGCCGCCCATGGGACGTGGCTCGCGCCAACAGGTAGCCCGCAATAGCGACAGTTCCGTATTTCAACGCGATCCCTGCAAGGGGCGGAAGGGCTATGGGCATATCTGATCCTCCTGCTTCAATAGGTAGGGTCGCAGGGGCGTCCTGTCTATTCCCCGTCCTCTACGCCCATCATCAGCGCGGCCAAAAGGGCGGTTTCCTGCCCGATATGCGTGCCTTGCAGGTGGGTGGCTGCCGAATGCCGCGCGTGATCGGGCTTGTTCTGGGCCAGTTTCCAGGTGCCATCCACCCCTGCCACGTCGAAACGGAAGGGGCGGATCATGCGCATCAGCCTTGCCTGAACATCGGCTGGCGTTTTGTCCAGCGTCCAGGGTTTCTTGGGCAACAAACGGGTTTCGAACGTCTCGGTCAGCGTTTCAAGTGATGCCCGCAACGCTTCGTCCGGCAAGGGATGAAGCGTGCCGCGCAGGTGGACAGCGACATAGTTCCATGTCGGCACCTGTGCCGGGTCGCCATACCAGTCAGGCGAGATATAGCCATCAGGGCCGATGACCGCGATCACGGCGGGCAAGGGGCCGGTTGCCAAGCGGGAGATGGGATTTGACCGCACAAGGTGGATATCGGCCCTGCTGCCATCGTCAGACAAGGCAAACGGGATATGAGAAATCAACGGCGCCGGGTCGCCGTTCACCGACAGCACACCGAATCCCCGATCGCGAGCAAAACTAAGGTTCCGGTCGCGGCTTTCCTGACGGTACGCCGGGTTGGGATGCATGGGCGTTCTCCTGCCTTGATTGGTCGTTTGCGCAGCTTGCGCAGACAAGCGCACTTTGCAATAGTCGCGTCGTTCTCAGGGCGGGGTGAAATTCCCCACCGGCGGTATATGGGCATGTCCCATGAGCCCGCGAGCGCCCCCGGCCTGACCGGGGGGTCAGCAGATCCGGTGAGATGCCGGGGCCGACGGTCATAGTCCGGATGAAAGAGAACGAGCAGGACGCTCCCAATCCGGGTGCGGCCCTGCCCGTGATCGCCTTGGGTGACGTGTCAGTTGTCGAAAGGAGATCAAGATCATGACACACACCCGATATGCGTTCGTGAAAGCCAACTGGCATTCCGAGATCGTGGATCAGGCCCTTGCAGGCTTCAACCAGCTTATTCCCGCCGAGCAGGTCGATGTTTTTGATGTGCCCGGCGCATTCGAGATGCCGCTACTGGCGCGCGATCTTGCTGCCTCGGGCCGCTATGGAGCTGTCGCCTGCGCCGCGCTGGTGGTTGATGGCGGTATCTACCGGCATGACTTCGTCGCGCAGGCCGTGGTTGACGGTCTGATGCGCGCAGGGATGGATACCGGCGTTCCGGTTCTATCCGTGTCGCTGACCCCGCATCATTTCCAGGAAACCGAGCATCACATCGGCATCTACAAGGACCATTTCGTACAAAAAGGACGTGAGGCAGCCCAAGCTGCGCTTGGCATCCTGCGTACCCGCTCCGCGCTGGCCATCGAAAAGGCGGCGTAAGAGCTTGGGGCGTGGCGACATCTGCCGCGCCCCCCTTGTAGACCCCCGCCGATCGGCTCATGGTGCCCCTGACCCTTCCCGTGAGTCCCCCTTATGCTGAATGGCATCGCCCTGCGCCTGCTCTCGGTCGGCTTCTTCGCCGCCATGTCCGCCACCGTGCATGGGTTGTCCCATAGCGTCCCTGTCGGGCAGATCGTATTCTGGCGCAGCTTTGTCGCCATCATTCCAATCGTGATCTACATGGCGTGGATCGGTCGCTTCCCGAACGGGTTCCTGACCAAACGCCCCGGCGGCCATTTCATGCGGGGGCTGTTCGGCGGCATATCTATGGTGCTGTCCTTCATTTCTCTGGCCTATCTACCGGTCGCCAATGCCACCGCACTGGCTTTTCTCGGTCCTCTGGTATCGCTGCCCTTCGCGGCGATGCTCTTGGGCGAGGTTCTGACCCGCCGGATCATCTGGGCGGCCTTTGTCGGCTTTGGCGGTGTGCTGTTAATGTTGGCCAGCAACATCGTGCGACCCGATGCCGACCCGGGCCAGTTGATCGGGATTGCTGCCGGTCTGGCCTTTGCGGCCACCATGGGGCTGGTCCGGGTTCAGATCCGCAACCTGACCAAGACGGAAAGTGCCGTGACGATTGCCTTCTGGTTCTCGGTCATTTGCTCCGGCATCGGGCTGCTTAGCCTGCCGCTTGGATGGGTTCCGATGGTTGGCAACGTACTGTGGTATCTGATCTTCGCAGGGCTGCTTGGCGGTGTTGCCCAGATCCTGGCGACCGAGGCTGCCGCACGGGTGCCCGTCTCTCAGCTCGCACCGTTTGACTATACAGGCATGATCTGGGCACTCGGCTTCGATGTTATCCTGTTTGCGCAGTTCCCCGACTGGATCAGCTTCATCGGCATGGGGGCCATTGTTGCGGCCGGGATCATCACAGTCATAACCCCCAAATCCGAACGCCCTGCCGCCGCGCCGCCCGCGCCACGGCAGCCTTGGCACTGAAGGTTCAACCCGGTTCGCGCCTGAGCGATTGTGCCATGCAGTGGATGCCGCCGCCCATCATTGTGAACATGTCCATTTCAGGGTCGTAGACGGTGAACCCGTTGGCCCGCAGCTTGGTGATCAGGTCTGCGCTGGCAGCCGGGGCGAGAACCCTGTCGTTCCCCAGAGACATCACGTTGCAGCCAAGCGCCATCGTATCGCGGAAGCCTACGGGGATGATCTCCACCCCACGGGATTTCAGCCAGTCGGTGACGTGATCGGGGGTCGTTTCCAGACAGACCGCCGCGCATTTCGGGGCGATCATGCAGACCATCAGGTCGATATGCACGTAGTAGGGGTCGATATAGGCATAGTGCACCTCCCACCCCTCTTTCTCGACCCAGGCCCCGATCTGGCGGGCCGAGACCTCTTCGCAGCGCAGGCCCGTGTAGCCGATCAGCACCGCGCCCGGTTCGATGATGTGGAAATCGCCACCTTCGAAATTCCCTGCGCTGACCATGTCGTAGATCGGGATACCGGCCCCGAGGTAGAAGCGCAGCGCCGCCGAATACTCGCCCCGCCTGCGCGGGTTGGCCATCTGGGTGATCACCGCGCCCCATGGGGTCATGAAACTGGAATCGCGGGCATAGACGCCGTATTTGAGGTGCTCGTCAGCAGGCAGTGTGTGGATGGTCACGCCCGCACCTTCATAGGCATCGCACATCTCGCGGTATTGCCTGACCGCCACCTGATGATCCCAGGCGCGCCCTGTCCTCGCGGTTTCCCTGTAGATCGAGCTGAAGGCCACATTGTCCATGTGCCCGAAGGTTTCCACGGGACCGAGTAGCACGTCTTGCAGCACGCCATATTCGGAGTCGATGCCCCAGTTAGGAGACGGCGCGGTGCCGCCTTCGGGATTGCGCGCCTGAAGGGGCGGGCGGGTTGGGCTGAAATCATCGGGCATGGGGTTTCTCCGGTATGCGGTCAGTGGAACGATAGTGTGATGGATCGTCACTAGGCCAGAAAAATTGAACCAGGATTGTCGGCGTGAGAAATGCGTCGCGACAAGCGCTGCACAACGATGAAAAAAAAGAAGACCCAAAGACCGCGTGTCGCGCAAATTCGCGGCTTGTTGGTTCCAGCTCTGCTGGCAATTCGCTTTCCGTTGACGCTGAGGGAGACATTGCCCACTGTCTCCCGATTGGTGCTGATTTGCACCGGCGATACACTTTGAATTGGAGCCTCGATGCGTATTCACACCACCAGCCTGACACAAACCCGCATCATGCGACTGGCCGCTGTCCCAATGCTGGTCCTGGCCACAGTCTTCGCTGGTCCGGGTCAGGCACAGGTAGCGCCCGAGGGAACCGAGTCGATCCTATGGCAGCACCGGGAAGGGCGTATTCACTACTGGCCGATGAGCAATGGCGAGCGCTTGGGGGGCGTAAATATCTCCGGGCTGGTTGGGGCTGAATGGACCCTGCTCGGGTCGGGGGACATCACCGGCGACGGCATGACGACCTGGTCTGGCAACGCCGCGACGGGCAGGTCCATGGCTGGGAAATGAACGGTGGCCATATGGTCAGGGGCTTCAACATCAACACGCCCGTTTCCGGCAACTGGCAACTGGCAGGGGTTGGCGATCTGAATGGCGATGGCACCGACGATATCCTCTGGCTGCGCCGCGATGGACAGGTTCATTTCTGGCCCATGCGCAATGGCGAACGCGTGGACGGTATCGACATCAGCACCCCGGTTGGCGCCGGCTGGACGCTTGTGGGCGCGGGCGACCTGAACGGCGATGGCACCGATGACATCGTCTGGCGCAACATCAGTGGCCAAGTGCATTACTGGCCAATGAACGCGGGCCGTCGGGTAGACGGGATCAATATTGGCGATCCGGTCTCGGCGGACTGGACCCTGGCCGCAGTTGGCGACATCACCGGCGACGGAATTGACGATCTGGTCTGGCAGCGCCGCGACGGACAGGTTCATGGCTGGAGCATACAGGGAGGTCAGCGCGTGGGCGGGTTCAACATCGACACACCCGTTTCGGGAGACTGGCGACTGGCCGGGGTTGGCGATATCGACTGAGGGCCCGCCGGGACGATCGGGGATGCGTTGATGCTCTCGATGTCCAGCTTGTTGACGCTCCACGAGTTGGCAGCGACCCCGTTGCATTTGGATTGTCGCTGGAGAAGCTCTCGGAGTCTGCCCGCCATTCACCCCTTCTTCTCTAAACCGGCGACGGGCGGGCCGGGCTGAGATCGTCGGGCATGTGGGCTCTCCGGAATGCGCTTTGTGGAACGATAGCGGGACGGATCCGCAAACGGCCCGAATAACCGATCCGGTCCAAGCGCACGCTGCGGCGCACATTGCCAGGCGCTTGAAGCACAAACAGGTGGCCGGAAGATCGCCCTGCCGTTGACCTGCGACGGACCTTCGCCCACTGTCGCCCTGATGGTGCCTGCGCGCCACGAGGGGATGATGTGACGCCCACGATTCCGAACCTGATGACGCTTTACAGGCTGGCAGCGGCACCCGCTGCGGCCGTTCTGGCGCTGGCTGGCTTGCGGGACATCTTCTTTGCTGTGATTGTTCTTAGCTTGCTCAGCGATCTGCTGGATGGTCCGCTTGCGCGCTGGCTGAAGCAAGAAACAAGCGCTGGTGCCCGGCTTGATACCATCGCGGACGGGGGCACGGTGCTGGCTGGCCTGCTGGGGGTCTATCTGTTCGAGGGGGACAGCATCCGGCCCGACATTGCCTGGCTATACGTATTCCTCGCCAGCTACGCCGGGGCGGCGGGTATCTCATTGGTCAAATTTCGGACTCTCCCCGCCTTTCACCTCTATTCGTCGAAACTGGCAGCCGTTGGGTCAGGCGTCTTTTTCGTCTGGCTGTTCTACTTTGGCTATTCCCGCCCGGTCTTCATCACCGCGACATTCCTTGGAATCGTGGCGAATATCGAGTCGATGCTGGTGACCCTGCTGATCAAGCGGCTCAGGACTGATATTCACTCGGTTCTCGGGCTGACCAAAGCAGATCGGAGCAGCACGTACTAGGGGTTAAGCTGTTATATTCAATGCAGAAAAAGCTTGCGTCTGATACCCGCGGTCTTGGAACTTGATGACCGTGCTCCATCTAGATGAAGCTGATCGTGCAGATACGCTTCGATCTACCCAACCATCGACATTAGCCTAAAACACAGGTCAATATTTTTACTAGAGGTCAACGTCGTTGAAATCTTTGGATTTCTCGAAGCGCAGTAACCGAAATGTAGACGAGAACTCCGAATATGGCCAAATATGGAAAAAAGAACAACAATATCATCGTTCCATATCCGTACTGGAAGTAGTCAAAAGCAATCACATTTAGGATAATACCAGGTGCCAACCAAAACACAGCCGCAACTCCTGACAATACGGCTTTCAGTTTTAAATATCGAGATGTGACCAGGTAACTCATAGTCAGACTGATCTCCTCACTTAAGATTACCAAAAATTGCCATACCGCGCAACAGAGGCAAAGGAGAAGAAGTGGTGCTTATCCTAGCTGAGGTCAAACCGAAAATGGGTCGTATATCCAAGCCAGTCGAAAGCTGGAGATGACCTTTTCATGCACTCAGTTTCGTTGCCATAATACCTGATATTACCACTTTCAGAATCTGCCCCTCGGGCTGAGATTCGCGGAAGGTTACCTCTGCAAACTGCTCGGTCCGGCCCATATGAGGGTTCTCCATCAGAACCCTGTGTGTGCGCCCCACCTGAGCGGCCAGATGCGCCGCAACCTGACGCTCCCCCGCCTCGCGCAACCGCGCTGCGCGATCCTTGATCACCTTGCCATTGACCTGATTGGGAATGCGTGCCGCCGGTGTGCCGTTCCGCTTGGAATAGGGGAAGACGTGCAGCCATGTGAGGTCGCACTCTGTCACCAGTTTCAGCGAGTTCTCGAAATGGGCCTCGGTCTCGGTCGGGAAGCCTGCGATGATATCGGCGCCGAAGGTCATCTCCGGGCGCAGGCGCCGCGCCTCTTCGCAGAAACGGATGGCGTCGTCGCGCAGATGCCGACGGGCCATGCGTTTGAGGATCAGGTCATCGCCATGCTGAAGTGACAGGTGCAGATGCGGCATCAGGCGCGGTTCCGTCGCGATGGCCTGCATCAGGTTGTCATCGACTTCGATCGAGTCGATGGAGGAAATGCGAAGGCGCGGCAGGTCCGGCACCAGTTTCAGGATGCGCATGACCAGATCGCCGAGCTTTGGCTGCGCAGGCAGGTCCGCCCCCCAACTGGTCAGGTCCACACCTGTCAGCACCACCTCGTTATATCCACGGCCCACCAGCCGCTTGATCTGGTCCACCACGACACCGGCAGGCACAGACCGGGAATTGCCGCGCCCGTATGGAATGATGCAGAAGGTGCAGCGGTGATCGCACCCGTTCTGGACCTGCACATAAGCGCGCGACCGCGTGCCGAACCCGTCGATCAGGTGGCCCGCCGTTTCGGTGACTGACATGATGTCATCCACCATGACCTTCTCGGTCTGACCGATGAAGTCACCCGCGATGCCCGCCCAAGTCGCTGGCTGCATCTTCTCGGTATTGCCGATCACCAGATCGACCTCTTCCATCGCCTTGAACGTGTCAGGCTCGGTCTGTGCGGCGCATCCGGTGACGATGATCCGCGCCTCCGGGTTGTCGCGGCGCAGCTTGCGAATCTCTTGCCGGGCCTTCCGCACGGCCTCTGCTGTCACGGCGCAGGTGTTCACGACAACGGCATTGTCGACCCCGGCCTGATCGCTCAGGGCCTTCATCGCTTCGGTCTCGTAGGCGTTGAGCCGACACCCAAGCGTGTGGAAGACAGGGGGCTTGGTGGACATCACAGCGCTGCCAAATATTCCGAGGTCAGTGCCGCGTCAAAGACATGGGCCGTCGGCCCCGTCATCCACACGCCATCGTCGCGCCAGTCGATCTGGATCGTGCCGCCGTCCAGTTCGATGGTCACCTTGCGCCCGGTCAGCCCCCGGCGCGCGGCGGCAACGGCAGTCGCGCAGGACGAAGAACCGGAGGCAAGCGTCACCCCCACGCCCCGTTCCCAGACCCGCATACGCAGGTGATCCGGTCCGATCACATGGGCGAACTGAACATTGGTCCGTTCAGGGTACAGCGGGTGATGCTCCATCTCGGCCCCCCGCGCGGCAAGGTCCACGGTCTCGGCATCCTCAACAAAGAACGTGCAATGGGGGTTGCCCATGCCTGTTGCGGTCGGCGCGCCTTCGATCGGCAGCTTCAGCGTGTCCATCTCATGTGCCAGGGGGATGTCCTGCCAATCCATCTGTGGCTGCCCCATATTGACCGAGGTCAGCCCGCCGCCCACATCCACCGCCTGCAAGATACCGCGTTCCGTGCGCAGGGTCAGTGCCGTGGCCCCGGTGCGCTGCATCTCATACCGAGCAACGCAGCGAGTTGCATTGCCGCAGGCCCCGGCGGTCGATCCATCGGCATTGTAGAAGATCAGAGCCAGATCCGCCCCGTCACCCTGGTGAATCACCGCCAACTGATCGAATCCCACCCCGCGATGCCGGTCCGCCAGCGCAGCCGCCAGCGGCGCGGTCATCGTCACGGCGGTCTCCCGCGCGTCGATCACCACGAAGTCATTGCCGAGCCCATGCATCTTCATGAAGGGCAGGCCGGTTATGGGTCCGTTTTCCACCATGGGCGCGCATATACGCCCTCACCGAAAGATTTGAAATCCCAAAGGGCCGTTTTCTGCTTGACGCCCCGGGATCGGGTTTATAGAGAAGCCGCCTGTAGCAGGGGCCGCAAGCCAACGCTGCACAAGAGTGGGCCGTTAGCTCAGTTGGTAGAGCAACTGACTTTTAATCAGTGGGTCGCAGGTTCGAATCCTGCACGGCTCACCACTGAAATCAATGACTTAGCGCTGAAGAAAGAAGTTGCCCTTCAAGTGCAGCTTTCACATGGCTTTCACGCGAATGCTTTGTCGCCAGGATTGACACGATGCTAGTAGCTAGCTGTCCTAGGCCCCTATTTCCGTAAACTAGTCCAGTCCCATGACCCCACCCCGGGGGTACCCCCCCTTTTATGCAGTGGTTCCATATCCCTGTATTCATACTATTCCGGAAGAACGACGGGCATGCTGCCCCAGATCGGACGTGAGTGTTGGGCTCTGGCAACGGCAACATAGGGCGGACTGCTGACCTTCGCTGCGACGGACACGAGGGTTTAAAAAGCGCCGTGGGCGCAGAGCAGCCCTTGGAGGTGCAATCTGCGGATGCCTAGATTCTAGGCATTCCCTTTGGCCGCTCTAGCCGTTTTTGAGCTGCGATCCGAAACGGCGCGTTTGGCGCGCCATAACCTTTGTAGCCAGCGCGTCGCTCCACGATCTCGAAAAACATCGCAGTGCCGAACGGACGAGAATACAGCTGTAGAAACTCAGCACCATCCTCCCGGTCATAAAGAATATTCGCGGCTTTCAAATCTGAAAGAAACTCGGGCGCAAGATCAAAGCGCGCGTCGAGATCAGCATAGTAGTTTTCACTCATTGGTAGAGGTTGAAAACCGAGATCAGCGAGTTGCCGGGCTGAAGCGAAGATGTCATCCGTCGAAAAGGCCACGTGTTGAACCGAGGCGCCAAAACTGTCAGCGAGAAACCCGCCCGCCAGGGTACGATGTGTCTCGGCCCCGTTCAGCGTGATGCGGAAGCGTCCATCTGGGATTGCAAGCGCCTGGCTGCGGACCAGCCCGTCAGGATCAATCACATCCACCATTGAGGATTTCTCCATCCCGAACAGCGTGGTGTAAAAGAGCGACCAACTCAACATTTCGTCATAGCTCATGGTCTGGGCGACGTGGTCGATCCGGGTCAGTCCTGCCGCACCGGGTACCTCACCTGTTGGTGTAAATTCGGTGTCCCAGACATGATCCAGTGAGTTGTCCAGGAAATGCAGAACAGACCCGCCCAACCCTTCGATCGCCGGGATATCCAGTTCGCCGGGCGCCCGCTCCTGTTCGAAAGGCTTCGAATCGAGTGCCACGGCACGCGCCATAGTGTCAGCAGCGGACGCGACCGTCAGACCGATATCACAGACATTGCTGCGCCTCACTGTGAAGCTGTGATCGGCATGGCCCTTGGTCTCTGCGTTGAGAACGATGCGAATTTCGCCTTGTTGCCACAGCGCGAGGTCCTTTGCGATATGCCGCCCAACACATGCAAATCCAAGCGAGCGGAGAAGGGCAGAGATTGTTTCCGCCTCCACCCCGCGCGTTGCGAACTCGATGAATGCGGTGCCGTGAACACGAGCCGGTGCAGGCATCGGTGGCAGGTCGATGGCCAGATCTGGATCAGCCCGGCGCACTGCATCCAGAAGGTGGATCAGCGACCGGTGGCCGTCGCGCGCAATTGCCTTGGGCACGCCGCCACGGAACTGGTCGTTGAAGATTTCAAGACTGATCGGCCCGGCATACCCTGTCGCCATCACTGCGCGCGCAAAGGCGGTGACATCAAGATCCCCCTCGCCTGGCATATTACGGAAATGGCGCGACCAGTACAGCAAATCCATGTCGATGCGCGGCGCATCGGCCAGCTGCACAAAGAAGATGCGGTCCCCTGGAATGCGTCGGATCGTTTCGGGATCGATACCGCGGGCGAGCGTGTGGAAACTGTCGAGGATCAGCCCGACATTTGGATGATCGGCCCGACGCACGATTTCCCAGGCGTCGCGGTGATCGTCAACATGCCTCCCCCAGGCCAGCGCCTCGTATCCTACCCGCAGGCCACGCTTTGCGGCGCGCTCACCCAGTTCCGCGAAATCATCTGCCGCACGGTTTATGCCGCCAAGCGCCTCGGGATGGACTGAGGAACACACCAGAACAAGGTCACAGCCCAATTCTTGCATCAGGTCGAATTTGCGCTCAGCCCGGTCGAAAGCCTTGGCACGCAGCGCGCCCGGCAGCCCTTCGAAATCGCGGAACGGCTGGAACAGCATAAGTTCTAGCCCTGCAGAGCGGATTCGGTTGCCCACGTCACGAGGGCTTCTGGCATCGGCAATGAAGTCCTGTTCGAAGATCTCGATACCGTCATAGCCCGCGGCTGCGATGGCCTCGATCTTCTCCTCGAGATTGCCTGAGATCGAAACAGTTGCGATTCCGGTTTTCATGTGTCGTGCTCCTCGCTCAGAAGCTTGCTGCGAAGGTCGTCCTGACTCGCGTCCGAGCCTGAAAAAAGCTTCCAGGCATGCACTCCTTGGTAAAAGAACAGCTCCCAGCCCGACACGATATCCAGCCCGGCGGCTTCGGCATCCTGCAGGAACAGGGTGTCCTTGGGTGTATAAACAGCGTCGAAAGCCCATTCTGCTTTTGCCATCGCCAATCGGGCAAGAGGGGTGCCCTCGTATCCGACCATGCCTACAGGCGTGGCATTAACCAGTCCCTGCACGCCCAATGCCGCCTCTTCCGCCGTCGCCGACAGCTTTACCGCCAAATCGGGGAACATTTTCGCGAGATCGGCAGCCAATGCCTCGGCCTTGGCTCTGTCGCGGTCGACCAGCCGAAGCGCTGCTATACCAAGGTCAGCCAAGCCGAAAGCGATGGCGCGACCGACGCCGCCGGTTCCAATCAGCAGCACCTCACCGGGGGCCGCCACTCCGCGCACATGCTGATATGCCGCCTTGAACCCGGTGAAGTCCGTATTGTGCCCCTGCGGACCTCCGGGCTCGAACAGCACGGTGTTGACCGCTCCGATCGCACGTAAGACGGGATCGACGATTTCGACCAGCGCAATCACGCGCTCCTTGTAGGGATAAGTGATGTTGAG
This sequence comes from Nioella aestuarii, assembly GCF_050896395.1. NCBI lineage: Bacteria > Pseudomonadati > Pseudomonadota > Alphaproteobacteria > Rhodobacterales > Paracoccaceae > Nioella > Nioella aestuarii. The sequence goes on from NZ_JBPBBA010000034.1 coordinate 27,990, forward strand.
ACCTCGATAGCCGGCCTTGCGGGCGCTTTGAAATACCCCTTCAAAGCTTTGGCCAAGATCGGTTGGCACCAGCCGGTCATAGGTCAGTTCGTTTCCAGCCATTTCCCCGGCGAGCCGGTGAAGCCGCGGCGAGCGTGACCGACTGATGTTGTCGCCGATAAGCCCGAGTTTTAGCTTGGTCAGGGAGGGAGAAGTCAGCGTCACGATGCATCCGAATTGGAAGGTTTCCTGAATAGTTTGCGCTTACCCCAGGCCCAGATTGGCGTCTGCGAGACGAAGACCAAGATCACGGCTAGGAACAGCACCAGAGACAGCGGGCTGGTAAAGATGCCGTCGAAGAAGCGCCCGAGATCTTCGCGTTCGGAGATGATGGCGCGCCGCCAGTTGTCATCGAGCAGCCGCGACAGGATCACGCCGAGGATCACCGGACCAAGCGGATAGCCGTAGAGTCGCATGAAGTAACCAAGCACCCCAAAGCCGAGCATCCAATAGACATCGGTGATCGAGTTGTTCACGGCGTAAGCACCCACAATAGACAGGAGCATGATCAGCGGGATCAAGACAGATCGGGGCATCTCCACAATCTTGGTGAACAGCCGGATTCCTGTTAGCCCGAATAGCAGCATGAAGAAGTTGGCAGTTACCAATGCGCCTACGATGAACCAGAACATCTGGGGCTGGTCGATCATCAGCATCGGACCCGGGTTGAGTCCATGAATGAAGAGTGCGCCGATCATGATCGCGGTCACCGCGTCGCCGGGAATACCGAGCGTCATCATCGGGATGAAGGCCCCGCCCACGGCGGCATTGTTTGCGGTCTCCGGGGCGACCAGCCCTTCCATTGCACCCTCGCCGAAGGGGCGTTCGGGGTTCTTGGTCACGCGCTTGGCGTGATCGTAGGCCATCAGCGCCGCAATGTCCCCGCCGGTGCCCGGCAACGCGCCGACAATGACCCCGATGGAGGAGGTCTGAAGGCTCAGCGGTAGATGTTTGCGAACGGTACCCCATGACGGAACGATCTTTTTGATCGCCTGGCGCACCGATGGCGCGTTGACATGGTGCAGTTGAAGCAGCGCCTCGGACACGCCGAACATGCCGATCATTACCGCGATGAACGAAATCCCCCCACGCAGCAGTGGAATGTCGAAGGTAAAGCGCGCTGTGAAGGTAAGCGGATCCATCCCGACCGCGCCGATGGCGATGCCAAAGGCCCCAGCGAACACGCCCTTTACAAGGCTGCCCGTGGACAATGATCCCACAAGCAAGATGCCAAGCACTGCCAGCAGCATGTAGTCACGCGGCTGAAACCGCAGGGCGAAGTCCGACACCAAAGGGGCAGCCAGTGCCAGGACACCGATACCTATGAAGCCGCCAAAAAATGACATGACTGTGGTGGTGCCGATGGCCTGCCCTGCCTCACCGCGCTTGGCCATGGGATAGCCGTCCATCGCGGTGGCAATCGCAGAGGGTGCACCGGGTATGTTTAGAAGGATCGCGGTTCTAGACCCGCCATAGACCCCGCCCATGTAGATCCCGATCATAAGCGAAATCGCCGGGTAGACGTCCCAGCTGAAAGTGAAGGAGATTAGGATCGACACTGCCATGGTGACTGACAGTCCCGGGATCGCGCCCACGTAGACACCTGCGAAAGTACCAAGGCCCACTAGGAGCAGTAACTGGGGCTGCGTGAAGACCGTAAGAAACGCAAGAAGTGCGTCCATCAATTCGCCCCCCCGGTGAAAAGATCGCGAAGGATTTGGACGAATTGCGCTTCGGGCACGATGCCGGCGGGCATCAGCACGGTAAAGACGAGGCGGAAGATGACCCAGATCAGCACGAGACTACCAAGCGACACCGACAGCGTGAACACCCAGGACCGGCGCGCCAGGAACTTGATCGCCAAGATCAGGAACAGGGCCGAGGTCGGCAGGAAGCCAAGCGGTCGCAGCAGAACGCCATAGGCGACCAGCATCAGTGCCAGCACGATCACCGACACGGGCAGGATGTCTCGCGCGACGCTCTCGGTCTCTACCTTAGGCAACCGCAGTGTTTTGAGCAGGACAATGACACTGGTGATTACCATCACCGCGGTTGTGGCCATCGGCACTGATCCTGGCGAGGATAGCGCACGGAACCCGGAGATTCCGTAGGCCTCCCATAGCAGGAACAGGCTCACACCGGTCAGAAGCGCGGCGAATACCAGCTCTCCGGGGCGGCGAGCGTTTTCATACCCGCCCGGCGTCGCATCAGACGTGCCTTCGTGGTGGTCGTCGTATTCGAGGTCAGGATTGGTCATGGCGTCCCCCGCTTGTCTGTGCAGCCTGAAAATAGAAAACGCCGCCCCTCCTCGGGGGAAGGGCGGCGCCCGAGTAGACGACGCATCTGAGTGCGCCGTGGGGAGAGATTACTCGCCCGGGCGCGGAATACCCAGCTCTGCCGGGTCGTTCTGCGACAGGCCCGCGTCATGCAGCAGCCACGCGGTGGTCGACTGCCACGCGGCGAGGAAGTCTTCGGCCTCTTGGCCCGACATGTTCATGATAGTGAAGCCACGGCTGTCCATCAGGCTAAGGAAGTCTTCGTTCTCCACGGCACCGCCATAGGCAGCGGTCAGGGCCTCAACGGCTTCATCCGGGGTGCCTTCGCGCACGAACACACCAAAAAACGGTCCCCAGGGCAGGTATGTGGAGTAGCCCTCGTTCAACGCGGGCGCGATCGGGGTGTCAGGCAGGAAGCGGTTCGGTTCGGTGTCGAACATGGCCAGCGGCACCAGGTTGCCCGCGCGGATCGGCTCGATCGCGGCACCCAGAACTGCGGGCATCACGTCAATCGCGCCACCTTGCAGCGCGGTCAGCGCCGGGCCATCGCCATCGTAGGGCACGAAGGTCACGTCGAGGTCGCCTTCAACGGTCTGCATCATCGCGGTGACCACGGACGGCAGGCCGCCCGGACCGGTCGAGCCGAAGCGCACTTCGCCCGGGTTTTCGGCGATATAGGCCATCATGCCGGCATAGTCTGAGAAGGGGGCGTCGGGGCGGGTCACAAGCATGGGCGTGCCGCGGGCCAAGAGGTTGATCGGAATGAATTCGCCGTAGTCACGTTCGCCCAGGCCCATGACGCGATAGAGCATCGGGTTCTCAGCGCCCATCAGCAGGGTGTAACCGTCGGCATCCTGATCGGCGACATAGTTCAGCGCGATGGCACCCACTGCGCCGGTCATGTTCTGCATCACGACGGTACCACCAAGAATTTCTTCCGCATGGGGCGTAATCGAACGCATCACGGTATCGGTAGAGCCGCCGGCCCCCCACTGGATGATGCCCTGGATTTCCTGGGCCGGATAGTCCTGCGCGGCGGCAACGCCAGCACCGAGAACAAGCGCCGACGTGGCGCTGAGAATGATGTGCTTCATGATGGTCCTCCCATTTAATCGGCCTCTCCTTGCCGGAACACGCTTTTAAGTTTCACAAGGGTTTTTGCTAACCTCAAGTATTATTATCGCACTGACATTAACATCATGTTATTTCTTGTGTTGCATGATCTGCGCAATGGGCCCATCCACGGCCGCCGATAGTTCCCGGCGAAACTGGGCAATCGCGTACTCTGCAAAACTAGACAGCCCCCGCCCCTTCTTGGTTGTGGCATAGATCGAGATCGCCCCGGCCTCTTTTAGCGGGCGGCGCTGGAAACCGGGCAGGACCTTTTCGGAAACCGAGAACGCGTCGATCACCGCCACTCCGAGCCCGTGCCGCACGAGGCTGACCACGGTTTGCGAGAAGCGGCCCCGCATGGAATGGCGCAGCGGTACACCGGCGTTTTCAAAGACCTTTGAAATATGGCGACCGTAGGGGTCATTTGGATCTACGCCTATCAAAGGTTGGTCGACAAGGTCATGCACGGAAATAACATCCTTCTCCCCGAGGGGATGATCCTCGGGCAGGATTACTACGAAATCGGCCTCAGCAATCTTTTCGGTTTCAATCCCTGGATTTTCGATGGCGGAGGACATGATGACGAACTCTCCCCGCTCCAATAGCAGGTAGTCGAGCGTTTCCTCGATCTTCAGGATATTGAGATCGATGAACAAGTCAGGGAAATGACGCCGTACGCGCCCGATAGCGCGGGCAGCTACGAACTGTGCGACCGATGGGGCTGATGCGAAGGCAAGTTGCACATCCTCCCCCTTCTGCAAAGATCCAAGGGCGGTTTGCAGGTTCTCGACCCCTTTGTAGACCTCCCGGATCTGGTCGAAGACCTTGTCGGCCTCGACCGAGGGCACGAATAGTCCTGCCCGCCGATCAAAGAGCCGGACACCGAGCGATTCCTCGGTGTGCTTGATCAACCGGCTGATACCGGGGGCGGAAACACCCAAGTGCTCCGCCGCGCCCGAGATCGTGCCGCGCAGCATGACCGCCCGGATCACCTCGATCTGTCGAAGCGTGATTTCCCGCATAACCCCCTCCCATGTGTGATCATAATTAACATTACGTTATGCAAACGAAAGTGTAGGCATTTGACGTTATGTACAAGCTGCTGAATTCTCCGCATAGCGAGAGCCAATGCAGGGGTTGGGTGTGGGAGCAAGGCACCAGACGAACAGTGATGCCGAATTTGATCTTGCCGTTGTCGGGTCCGGCGCGGGCGGCCTGTCCGCCGCCGTGACTGCGGCGGCCCACGGTCTCAAGGTTGTGCTTCTTGAAAAAGCCGAGACTGTTGGCGGCACCACCGCCTGGTCAGGCGGTTGGATCTGGTGTCCCGGAAACCCGGTTGCCGTGCGGGCGGGGATTGTCGAGGACAAGGCCCTGCCGCGTGCCTATCTGCAAGCGGTGACAGGCAATCACTTCAACCCTGAACGTGTTGATGCTTTTCTTTCAGCTGCGCCCGAGATGGTAGCTTTCTTCGAAAGCCGAACGACGTTGCAGTTCGAGGGCGGCTTGACCATTCCGGACACATACGGCCAGCATCCCGGCGCAGGCAGCGGGGGGCGGTCCGTTATTGCCTCAGCCTACGACGCCCGCGGCCTTGGTGAGGCGCTGACGTTGTTACGCTTGCCCGCGCCGGAGACCACGTTTCATGGAATGACCATCCAGGCCGGTCCTGATCTGCGCGCCTTCATGACCATGAACCGGTCAGCCGAATCGTTCGCCTATGCCGGTCGTCGGGTTCTACGTCACCTTCGCGATATGGCTTTGCATGGCCGGGGGATGGAGTTGCGCAACGGCAATGCGCTGGTCGCACGGCTGCTGCGCTCAGCGCTAGATCATGGAGTTGATGTCCGTGTGAACAATGCTGTGGTTGGGTTGTTATCCGAAGATGACCGGGTGACAGGCGTAGCTCTGCAAAACGGGAGCAACTTGCGTACGAGCCGCGGCGTAGTGCTCGCCAGCGGTGGCTTCCCCCATGACACGGCACGCCGAGCTGACAGCTTTCCGCGTGATAGCGAACACCTAGCTCTCGCTGTACCAGAGGCCGCGGGTGATGGTTTGCGGCTCGGGCAATCCGTCAGGGCTCATGTCGCCGGTACCGAAGCGCGCCCCGCCGCCTTTTGCCCTGTGTCACGTGTGCCTTGGCCCGACGGAACTGAGGGGCGTTTCCCTCACATTATCGACCGGGGAAAGCCCGGTGTGATCGGGGTGCTCGAAAATGGCGAGCGCTTCTGCAACGAGGGGCTTGGATATCACGACTACGTAGAGGCAATGCTAACCGCTGTCCCCGATGACAGGCCCGCGCGGTCTTGGTTGGTGTGTGATCACCGTTTCCTACGTCGCTTCGGCCTTGGAATCGTGCGGCCCGCGCCGGTTCCGTTCCGCAGCTGGATTCGCTCCGGCTATCTCAAGACCGGCGCGACACCTTCGGAACTGGCGCAAGCCTGTGGCATTAACCCTGAAGGATTAAGTGCAACGCTGAAAGACTGGAACGCAGGCGCCGAGCGCGGCGACGATCCAGCCTTTGGGCGCGGAACCACGCCCTACATGCGTCTACAAGGCGACCCGGAACAGCGCCCGAATCCCTGTGTCGCCCCAATCCACCATGCCCCGTTCTACGCGGTCGAGGTTGTCCCCGGCAGTTTCGGTACGTTTTCAGGTCTTGCGGCAGACGGCCATGCCCGCGTTCTGCGCGAGGACGGCTCTGCGGTACCCGGGCTATACGCAGCGGGCACCGACGCGGCCAGCCCGTTTGGCGGTTTCTACCCGGGCGGCGGCATCAACCTCGGTCCCGCGATGACCTTCGGATTTATCGCGGGGCGCCATGCAGCGGGGGGAGTAACATGAGCCGACTTCTTTCGGTTGCGCACTTGACGGCGATCACCCTTGACCCGCCAGCCTTCATCGAAGCTGCTGCACGCGTGGGGTTCGATGGCGTTGGATTACGTTTAATTCGCGTCACGCCTGACGGCCCAGGATATCCGCTGATGGATGATCCAGTTATGATGCGGGCCACCAAAGCTGCGCTTGCATCTACTGGTACTCGCGTCTGGGATATCGAGTTTGTCAGGATCATGCCCGAAACACGTCCGCGTGATCTCTGTCAGTTTCTTGATGCGGGGGCTGAGCTTGGCGCTCAGCATGTCATCACGGCTCCCTACGACCCCAATCTAGGGCGTTTGGCCAGCACCCTTGCTGAGATTGATGAACTCGCGCGCGAACGAGGCCTCGGAACCGTTCTGGAGTTCTTTCCATGGACCGTTGTTCCAGACTTAAAAAGCGCGCAAAAAGTTGTCGATGCCGCGGGCCCCACTGTTGGTATTTTGCCAGACGCACTCCATTTTGACCGTTCAGAGTCCTCATTCGATGATCTTCGTGCGCTCCCCCCGCATCGCATTCCATTTGCACATCTATGCGACGCTCCCGTCATGAAGACTTATAGCGAAGCAGAGCTGCTTCACGCCGCACGAGATGAGCGTTTGGCACCGGGCGAGGGGGAGATAGAACTCTCCGTCTACCTTGACGCTCTCCCATCCAACACGCCCCTTTCGGTTGAGGTCCCCATGACATCGCTCCTGAAAACGGCAGGAGCGGACACAGTCCTTGCGCGAGTGTTTGAAGCAAGCTCGGCAATATTGCAGCGCCAGATGACAGAGTGAACTAACGACGGATAAGAGGACTCTGAACCATGCTGAATGACTCGTCTCCAATATCCTGAAATCTGTAATCCTCAACTTTGCCGGGCGCTGCCCGCCCTCGCCTTGGAGAATGCAACCGGGAAGAGTCTGAGAAATATTTCCTAGGGTCAGGACCCATTGATTTCCGAATGTGGGCATGAGTCACCGCCGGAAAACAAGCGGAGACATATCCCTGCCCAGAAGCAGCGCACCAATACCGTTATCCGACAAACGCCGGTACATACGCCGCAACCGCATCGTGATCATGTTCGGCGGGTTGAAGGACGCAACCAGATAAGACCGATGCTGAAAGGTCTTTGTGTCAGCCATCGCCCTCGCGCAGGTCGTCTTGTTCTAGCTTCGAAACAAGATCGAGTCCTGACCCAAAACAGCCGGGATTTCTGATGTCGGCGGTCTTGTGGGGGCTGGTGCGGTCCCGTGGCCAAGGAAGGGGCACATAGGATGCCGAAGAACCTTTCAACACATCAGTATCTACAAAGCGCATGTTGTGCAGAAAGGCCATGATGACGCCCAATCCGCGCTAGGCACCTTACGCAACGGGGCGGCTCTGGCAGTTGATCAGGCAGCCTGACGCAAACGAGGGTTGCGGCTTGTACAGGGCGCGATCCGTACGTTCATTGCGCGGCATTTTTTCCGGCTATTGGTCCGAAAACGCCCTGATGATTTGCAGAAACTCATCTGCTTTCAGCGACGCCCCGCCGACCAAGGCGCCATCGACATCTGACAGGGCAGATATTTCAGCCGCATTGCCAGGCTTGACCGAGCCCCCGTAGAGCAACCGCATTTCCTGGCCCTCGTTGCCGAACCGCTCTGATAGCGTCCTGCGCAGGAATCCGTGCACCTCGGCAATTTGCTCAAGCGTTGGTGTGCGGCCGGTTCCGATGGCCCAGACCGGTTCATAGGCGATGACCGTGTGCGCCGCGAGGCAACCATCGGGCAGTGATCCAGACAGTTGCGCGCCGATCACGTCCAGCGTGCGCTGTTCATCGCGCTCTGCTTCGGTTTCTCCCACACAGACGATCACGGTCAGTCCCCGATCCAAGGCGGTCTGTGCCTTGGTGCGAACCAGCGCGTCGGTTTCACCATGATCTGCGCGGCGCTCTGAATGGCCTAGGATGACATGGCTTGCTCCGGCATCGGCCAGCATCGCTGCCGACAGATCGCCCGTATGCGCCCCGGATAGTGCCGCGTGGCAGTCTTGCGCGCCGATCAGCAATTCAGAGCCGATGGCCATATCGTGCATCCTGGCAATCAGGGTTGCAGGTGGGCAGACCAGCACCTCACAATCGGCCGCGTCCATGCCGTCCTTCAGCCGCTCGATCTCAACCAGATCGCCGCTGAGGCCATTCATTTTCCAGTTGCCGGCAACAAGCTTCGTATGCATCGGGTTTTGCCTCACCAGCAGCAGAAGCCGCCATCGACCAGAAGATCGACGCCGGTGCAGTAAGAGGCTGCGTCAGACAGCAGGAAGACCGCGGGCCCGACCATTTCGTCAACGCTGGCCATGCGCTGCATTGGGGTCTGGCTTTCGAACTCTTTGGTCTGATGGACCATCTCAGGGCGGGTGTTCATCGGCGTGGCGGTGTAGCCGGGGCTGATGGAATTGACGCGGATGCCGCGGTCCACCCATTCCATGGCCATGGATTTCGACATGTGGATGACACCCGCCTTGGACGCGTTGTAATGCACCTGTGTGAGGCCCCGGTTGACGATCACTCCAGACATCGACGCGATGTTGACGATCGATCCGCCTTGCCCATGGGCCAGCATGGCGCGGGCTTCGGCCTGACAGGACAGCCAGACGCCCTTCATGTTGATGTCCATGAGGGTCTGGTACTGATCTTCTCCCATTTCCTCACAGGGTTTGGCATTCGCGATACCGGCAGCGTTCAGGGCAAGGCGAAGGGGGCCAAGATCGGCCTCGGTCTGGCGGACGGCCTCTGCCAGCGCTTCGCCCGATGTCACATCGGCGGAAATCTGAACCGATTTACGTCCCGCTTGGGCGACGAAATCGGCCGTTTCCGCAAGCCCGTCATCTGTGCGCCGGTCCAGCAGGGCTACGTCGGCCCCGCATTGCGCCAACCCCATGGCGATGCGCTGGCCGATGCCGCTGCCCGCCCCGGTGACAAGGGCGACACGACCCGTCAGGTCGAACATCGCCGGTGCGTTTAGGGTGATACCAGCCATTTGGTCCTCCGACTTTTTCTGTTTTAGTCCGCGCGGCTTAGCACGTCAGGACATGATCAGGCCGCCATCAACATTGATGGTCTGGCCGGTGATGTAACTTGCATCTTCGCTGGCGAGAAAGGCAACAAGGCCGGCAACGTCAGCGGGCTGTCCTGCGCGCTTCATGGGGATCTTGTTCTCGACCCAGTCCTTCATCAGTTCGCCCGGCGCGTAGTTGCCTAGCATATCGCCCCAGATCTTATCGTTGTAGTCCCACATCTCGCTGTAGATTATGCCGGGGCAGATTGCATTGATGGTGATCCCATCAAGTGCGACCTCCTTGGCGAGGCTCTGGGTGATGCCCACGACCCCCATCTTCGAAGCTGCGTAGTGGGGCGTATAGATGAACCCGTCGCGCGCCTGGCCAGATGCCGTGTTGATCAACCGCCCACCCCTGCCAGAGGCGCGCATGCGCTTGATCGCTTCCTGGCAGCACAGGAAAACGCCCTTCGTATTGACCGCCATGGTCGCGTCCCATTCGCCCTCGGTCAGATCTTCGACCTTGGCGATGGTGATGATGCCCGCATTCTGGATCGAGACATCGACAGAACCGAACTCTTCCTCCGCCCGGTCATAGAGTGCAGTGACAGCGCCGCGATCTGTCACGTCGCAGATAACACCGGACGCCCGGGCACCGGAGTCGCGCAGCTTCGCGGCGGCCTCTTCGACCTGCGGTTCGATCGAGGCGATGACCACGCTGGCACCTTCAGCTGCGAACCGCTCTGCAATTCCGAAGCCGATACCCTTGTTGCCGCCGGTCACAACGACAGTCTGACCTTTGAAACGTTGCATACGTTTGTCCTTTTTCTTAGGCCGTCGCGAGTTCCATGACCGAAACGTCATTGGCCTCTGAATGATCTAGGATACCCGTCTGCCGCCCCGCCGCCATGACAAGGATGCGGTTCGACACGCCGAGAACCTCTTCGAGGTCGGAACTGACGATAATCACGGCCACGCCTTCGGCGGCCAGCCCATGGATGATCTCGTAAATCGACGATCTCGCACCGACGTCAATGCCGCGGGTCGGCTCATCCAGCAGCACCACGCGTGGATTGCGGGCTAGCCACTTGGCAATCACCACCTTCTGCTGGTTGCCACCCGACATCTCGGAAGCCTTCTGCCGGCCCTGTCCCTTGACGCCGAAGCGCGCGATATTCTCATCCGCAAAGCTGCGGAGACGGCGGCCACTGATCCAGCCAGATTTGCCCACGGATTCGAAATTCGAATAGGCGATATTTTCACGGATCGCGTGATCCAGCACGACCCCCTGCAGCTTGCGGTCTTCCGGGACCAGGACGATGCCGTTTTGGATCGCGTCCCTGGGTGACGACGGCGTGATATCCTCGCCGTTCAGCGTCACGGTGCCTTCGGAAATCGGGTCGGCCCCCGCGATAGCGCGCACCAGTTCTGTGCGACCTGCGCCAACAAGACCGGCGATGCCAAAGATTTCGCCTCTTCGGACGGAAAAGTTGACATCTCTAAAATGCCCGGCGGGCGATGCCAGCCCCTTGACCTCTAGCAGAGTGTCCTCGGTCGGCGTGGCCAATGGTGGGAACATCTGTTCCATGCTGCGACCAACCATTGCCTCGACGATGGTTCGAACCGGCAGGTCGGCGGTGTCGAATTCCTGCACCTTCGAGCCATCTCGCATGACCACGATCCGGTCGGCGATTTGTTTGATTTCTTCCAGCCGGTGGGAAATGTAGATGATCCCCACACCCTCTGCCTTCAGGCGCTCAATCTGCTTGAACAGGAGCTTGGTTTCCTCGCCCCCAAGCGCCGCCGTCGGCTCGTCCAGGATCAGAAGCCGCGCATTGAGCGTCAACGCCTTGGCAATCTCGATCAACTGTTGGTTGGCCGTGGATAGCCCCTGGACGAGGCGACGTGGCGAGATGTCGAGGCCGAGCCGCTCGAGCCCATGATGGGCCCGGCTCTCCATCTCGCGGCGGTCTACTCGACCGCCTTTCATCGGGTAGCGCCCGACGAAGATATTCTCTGCAATGGATAGGTGCGGTAGCAGCATCAGCTCCTGGTGGATCATTCCCACCCCGGAATCGAGCGCTTCTCGCGGATTGGCGGGCGCGTAGCTCGCGCCCTGCCAAGTCATTTCTCCGGACGAAGGGAGAACCGTCCCAGAAATGATGTTTGATACGGTCGATTTGCCGGCCCCGTTTTCACCAAGCAGCGCCACGACCTCACCAGCATGAATATCCAGATCAATGCCGTGCAGAACTTCGATGGGTCCATAGGACTTGTGGATGTTCCGCAGGGATAGGATCGGGGTCTTGCCGGAATTGGTCATGGCGTTGCCTCTGTGTTCACGGGTGTCGGGTTTCGCCGATTACGGGTGGTTGGCCACGAACTCGGGTGCGTTCTCACAGGTCGTCAGAACGGCGTTCGGGATCTGGCGCTCCGGCACTTCTTGGCCCGCAGCAACAGCCAGTGCGCTGTCAACGGCAAGACGGCCCATCAGCTGCGTGGACTGGGTGGCGGTCACAACGAAGGGACCTTCGCAGGCAGCCAGGTATTCCAGCGCTGCAACGTCGCCGTCATAACCACCGATGATCACCTGGTCCTGAAGACCGGCCACTTCAACCGCCTGAGCAGCACCCATGGCAAGACCGTCGGCCTGACCGAAGATCATACGCAGGTTGGGGTTCGCCTGCAGGATGTCCTGCGCGATGGAGAAGCCTTCATCCGGCGACCACATCTGGCTCCACTGCTGCGCGACCAGTTCCACGCCCGGGTTTTCCTCGATTGCGCGCGAGCAGCCTGCATAACGGTCGACCTCGGGGGTGGTGCCGCGCTGACCGTGAATGATCGCGATCTGGCCTTCACCACCAGCCAGCTGGATGATGTGGTTACACACCTGGTAGGCAGACTCGACGCTTTCACCTGCGATGAAGGTGTCGCCGGGTGCGCCATCTGGCACGCGGTCCACGTTGATGACCGGGATGCCTTCGGCGCGGGCCAGGCGGGTCGGAACGGCGGCCGCGGCGGCACCAGCGGGGATGTAGATGAAGGCGTCGATGCCCTGGGTCATAAGGTCCTGAACCTGGCTGACCTGGGTCGCGGTGTCGTTGCCGGCATCGACGGTGATCACTTCGATACCCAGTTCGGCGCCGTAGCTTTCAACGCCGAGGCGGATCTGGTTGAAGAAGTCGGCTTGCAGGTTCGGAACCGCCAGGCCGATACGCTCGACTTCCTGTGCGGCGGCGGGGCTTGCGATCGCCGCGGCAAGTGCGACGGCCGAAAGGGCCTTCATTGTGGGTTTCATTGGTTTCTCCTCCGTGTGGTGGGTCTTGCTGTCTTGGACCCTGTTGCGGCCCGGATCGGGCCAGGTTTTCGGGGGACCGGGTCAATACCCGGATCCCCAGATCTCATTTTCCGCGTTGTTTGATGGTCTCGGCGGCGACGGCCAGCACCACGACGGTGCCGATGATCACAGCCTGCAGGAATGGCGAGACGCCAAGCAGGTTCAGACCATTTCGCAGTACCCCGATAATCAGAACGCCGATAATCGTGCCGACAACGCCGCCTGTGCCGCCGGACAGGCTTGTGCCCCCGATCACAACCGCTGCGATGGCATCGAGTTCATAGGCCACGCCCGAGCTTGGCTGAACCGAGTCGAGCCGCGCCGCCAAAAGGATGCCGCCAAGACCGGAAAGAACGGCTGACGTCACATAAACCAGTACGGTCGTGCGGCCGACGTTGATACCTGCAAGCCGTGCCACTTCGGGATTGCCGCCGATGGCATAGAGCGCGCGACCGCCTTCACGATACCTTAGGAACAGGATGGCCACGGCAAAGACGATCAGCATCACGGCCACGGTCATGGTCAGGAAGCCGAAATTACGGATGATGGCGCCCATGTTGAACCAGGGCGGGAAGCCGATGATCTGCGACCCGTTGGTGATCATGTTGGCAAGACCCCGCGCGATCGACATCATTGCCAGTGTCGCGATAAAGGCGGGCACTCTGAAGGCGGTATTGAGGATGCCAGAGACCAGACCGCTCAGCGCTGAGGCAATGAGTGCGCCCGTGATAGCCACGCTCATCGGCAGGCCAACCTGAACGTTGAGATAGCCCAGAACCATCATCGACAGCGCCAGAACCGAGCCGACCGAGAGGTCGATACCACCGATCAGAATGACGAATGTCATGCCAACGGCCATGATCCCCAGCACGGTGATCTGGTCGAGAATGTTTAGGAAGTTGCGGAACGACAGGAACGAGTCGGTCGCAATTGAAAGGAAAGCGCAGAGAATCAGAAGCCCGATAAGTGGCCCTGTCGCGCCGCCAAGCGAGAAGACCTCGCGCAGCGGCATCTTCTCTTTGCCCGAAGAGTTCACCATGCTCATTGCCTCCTCCCTGTTCGCATAATTATGCAGGCTTGATGAAACATGCTTAGCCAACAGCCGTGAGTCTGTCAAGAGAGGCCGCTGATCAACAGCACCTATTTCGCCGCAATGTCTGTTTGAACTATAGAAATAGGCTCCTGACTGCATCGCCGAGGAAGCGTCTTGACAGATTGCAGGTGAGAATGTTTACTGTATATCGAATAAATATTCAGAGGCTCTCATGGAAACTCACGACCTTCGCGCCATCGCCAACAAGATTCGCCGCCGGGATCTGCGCGCCGTTTTCGAAGCGGGTGCTGGCCATATCGGAGGCGAGATGTCCGTCACCGATCTCCTGACCGCGCTCTACTTCCATATCATGTCTGTTGATCCCAAGTCCCCGCGCGATCCTGACCGTGATCGTCTGGTGTTGAGCAAGGGTCACACCGCGCTGGCGCTCTATATCACGCTTGCCGAAAAGGGGTTCATTCCCCCCGAAGAGATCTCGACTTTCCTCAAGCCCCACTCGCGCCTGAACGGCCACCCGAATCGCACCAAGGTGCCGGGGGTGGAAACCAATACGGGTCCGCTTGGTCATGGGCTGCCCGTGGGTGTTGGGATGGCCAAGGCCGCGAAGCTGGATGGAGCCAGCTGGCGCACCTTCGTCATCACTGGCGATGGAGAAATGCAGGAAGGATCGAACTGGGAGGCGATCATGTCTGCCGCGCAGTTCGGCTTGGACAACCTGACGCTCATCATCGACCACAACCGCCTGCAACAAGGCGCACGGCTGGCCGATACCATAAACCTGGCCCCTCTGGCCCCAAAGCTCGCCGCCTTCGGATGGGCGGTAGAAGAGATCGACGGCCACGATATGGAGCAGATCTGCACCGCCCTGTCGCCCGATACGATCACCCCCGGCAAGCCGAAATGCATCGTTGCCCATACCAACAAGGGGCAAGGTATTTCTTTCATGTCCGACAATGTTGCCTGGCATCACAAGGTGCCGACCGAAGAACAATACAAGCAGGCCATGACCGAGCTTGAGGAGGCTGCAAAATGAATGCCCCGTTTGAAACCGCGAAACTGCACGATTGCCGCGATGCCTTCGTCGGTATGCTCGAGGCGCTCGGCGCCGAAAACACCGACATCGTCGCAGTGTGCAACGATTCTGTTGGGTCTTCGAAGCTTGGCGGGTTCCGGGAAAAGTTTCCCGACCGGCTGGTCAACGTGGGCATTGCCGAACAGAACATGGTTGGTGTCGGCGCGGGGCTTGCCAATGGCGGGAAGATCCCGTTTGTCTGCGCCGCCTCTCCCTTCCTGACTGGCCGCGCCCTTGAACAGATCAAGGCCGACGTTGCCTATTCCGAAACCAACGTAAAGCTCGTTGGAATCAGCTCCGGCATGGCATATGGCGAGCTTGGGGCAACGCACCACTCGATCGAGGATTTCGCCTGGATCCGCGCGCTGCCCAATGTGCCGGTGATTGCGCCCGCAGACCGGATCGAAACGGCTGCAGCAGTTAAGTGGGCGGCAGAATATGAAGGCGGTTGTTTCCTGCGGCTCAGCCGCGTGGGTGTGCCCGACCTTTTGCCCGAAGATCATGTGTTTGAACCCGGCAAGGCCAACCGCCTGCGCGATGGCAGCGACCTGACGATCATCGCCAACGGTGTGCTGACCCATCGTGCCGTCGCAGCGGCAGCCATTCTGGACACGCAAGGCGTGTCTGCGCGCGTTCTGAACATGGCCACTGTCCGTCCAATCGACGCTGACGCCATCCTTGAGGCGGCACAGGACACAGGCGCGATCCTGACCTGCGAAGAACACACTGTTTTTGGTGGCCTGGGAAGTGCCGTGGCCGAGGTGGTGGTCGACCATCACCCCGTGCCGATGACGCGGCTTGGCGTTCCGGGTATCTTCGCCCCTACGGGCTCTGCCAATTTCCTGCTGGACGAGTTCGGTATGTCGCCCGAAGGCATCGCGAAAAGCGCCGCGGCGTTGATCAAACGGAAAGGGTAATCGATGGTGCAGCGGGCCGTTCTAGCGATCGACGAGGGCACAACCAATTCCAAGGCGGTACTTGTTGCGGAAGACGGTGAAATCCTTGCAACCGGATCGGCTCCTGTGCCCATTTCCCACCCAGCCTCGGGCTGGGTGCAGCAAGATGCGGGAGAGATCTGGCAGGCAACCAAAACAGCCATGGCCGCGTGCCTGGCGGCCGCCCCAGGGGTGGACGTTGTGGCGCTTGGCATTTCGAACCAGCGGGAATCGATCCTGATCTGGGATCGCAAAACCGGCGCACCGCTTGGTCCGGTCATCACTTGGCAATGCCGCCGGACCGCTGATACCTGCGCGGCCCTGCGGGCGGCGGGACATGAGGCAGAGGTGATTGCGCGCACCGGCCTGCCGCTCGACCCGCTCTTCCCACCAACGAAGGCGGCGTGGCTGCTGGAGCATCATGGCACGGGTGCGGATATCTGTATCGGCACGGTGGACAGCTGGCTGATCTGGTGTCTATCGGGTGGTACGGTTCATGCGACCGACCGGTCAAACGCGGCGCGCACGCAGCTTTTCAACCTCGCGCAGGGCCAGTGGGACGATGATCTGTGCCGGCTCTTCGGTATTGATCCCGCGATGCTGCCAGAGGTGCATGACTCCGCCCGTGTCTTCGCAACGACGAAGGGCATTCCTGGCCTGCCGGACGGCCTTCCAGTGGCTTCGGCAATTGGTGATTCTCATGCGGCGTTGTTCGGGCATGGGGCCTTTGGGGCTGGTGACGGGAAGGTGACATTCGGCACAGGGTCTTCCGTCATGACGACGATCCCGGGCTTTATCGTTCCGCCAACTGGCATCACGACCACCATCGCCTGGTCCCTGAACGGACAATCGACCTACGCCTTTGAAGGAAACATTCTGGTCAGTGCCTCTATTCTGCCGTGGACCGCAGAAATGCTTGGGCTGGATGGCGTTGATGCGTTGTTGGATCTCGCGCAGACCGTTGGCGACACTGGGGGGGTGTCATTGGTCCCTGCTCATGTGGGCCTTGGCGCTCCGCATTGGAATGCCGACGCGCGCGGGTTGGTTTGCGGCCTGTCATTCGGCACGAAACCCGCCCATATCGCCCGTGCGGCGGCCGAGAGCATCGCGTTTCAGGTCTTTGATGTTTTTGCGATCATGACTCAAGCGGCTGGCGGCATTGGACGGCTGTTCGTTGATGGCGGACCAAGCCGAAATCCCTATCTCATGCAGATGGTTGCCGACGCGCTGGATCACCCCGTGACGCCCTGCCGAAACTCTGAGGCGTCGGCCATAGGCGCGGCCCATCTGGCAGGTTTGGCAACCGGCTTGTGGCCTGATCTGGAGTCCATTTCCAAGCTGGCCAACCATGCGGACACGTTGGCTCCGCAACAGGAGACCCAGGCGCGAGAACGTGACTTGGACGCGTGGCGCAAAGCCGTTGCCCGCACTTTGCTGAGCGTGTAATGAATATCTATTCACTGCCTCATACACTGGATGGCCCGTAACACACATGTCCCGCCTGAACGAGCTTCGCATGATCTCCCGCGTGGCGCAGATGTATCACGTCGAACGCCAAAGACAGGCCGACATAGCGAAGCATCTGCGGATTTCACAGGCCAGCGTCTCTCGAATGCTGAAGAAGGCGCAGGAAGAAGAAATCGTGCGCACCACTGTGGTCGCCCCCTCGGGCACTTATGCAGAACTTGAAGCAGGCCTTCGCGCGCGCTTCGGACTGTCGGAGGCCATCGTGGCGGAGTGTTCCGAGGACCGCCCCGGCGCAGTCATGTCGCGCATCGGCGAAGCTGCGGCTCATTTCCTGGAGGCCACCTTGCAAACTGATGAAATCATCGGTGTGTCAAGCTGGTCCGAAACCATCCTGCGCATGGTCGACAACATCCACCCGATGAAATCGGGCAAAGCGAAATACGTCGTGCAAACGCTTGGCGGCATGGGCGACCCGACAGTGCAGACACATGCAAACCACCTGACGACACGACTGGCAAAGCTGACCGGGGCCGAACCGCATTTGCTGACCGCGCCGGGTGTCGCGCAATCGCGCGAGGCCAAGCTGGTTCTTCTTGGTGATACCTATGTGCGGTCAACGATGGACCTGTTCGGCCGGATCACCCTGGCCATCGTCGGCATCGGTGCAACGGAACCATCGTCCATGCTGTCGCGCAGCGGCAATGTGTTTTCCTCGCGTGAGCTGGCGGAGATCGAAGAAGCGGGCGGCGTCGGCGATATCAGCTTAAGGTTCTTCGACGAGAGCGGGCGTTTCGTGAAGACACCGTTAGACGACCGGGTCATCGGTATGACACTTGAGGAGCTGTCAACGGTAGGCCGCGTCATCGCCCTTGCCGGTGGAGACCGAAAGACCGACGCAATCAGAGGTGCGCTGCGCACCGGTGTTATCGACATCCTCGTGACCGACAAGTTCACAGCTGAGAGACTTGTAAGCGAAGTGCGTTCGTAGTGCCCGTCGCTTTGCCGCGTTGAATGTCTAAGCCGGCAGATGACTGAACAGGGCAGCACCCTGTTTCCCTCATAGCCCCGCTTCTTACCCGAAACCGATCAGAATTGAGGTTGCGGAGAGGGCGACGCACCTGGTGCGGATCGCCTGTGCGCATTTCTTAGGCATGAAGCATGTCGTGGGAGATGCAACATATTAACAATGATCAACAAAATGTTGCTGAACTGTGGACAGAAACCAACGCAATGTTAACTATACTCATGGACTAAGAGGCACTTTGCGCCTTGCGGGTTTGAAGAGGACATTGAAGGGGGAAAGCCATGACGACCACTACGATCCAGGGTTTTGTTCTAAGCGGTGGGACGACATCGCCGGTTTATCAAGGCGCAGCAGAACTTGTCATCACGTCTTCGGAGGGGGCGACGATTTCCTACTCCGATATCCCCGGGGGTGGGAGTGTCATGAACTCTGTGTATCTGGCCCGGCCCATGCGGTTTCAGATACTCAAGCGTCGAAGCGCTCGCCGAACATTATGGCGAACTGATTGCGCGCTGCAAACCATTCCCTGACATTGCGGCCCTCCTTTTCGAATTTGCGGATGGCGAGGTAGATCAACTTGGTGTCCGTCGTCAGATAATTTGGGACATCAGAGCGGGTTTTGTTTTGGAGGCTCTGGCTCATCCTTGATTGAGTTT
>NZ_JBPBBA010000035.1:0-41843 GCF_050896395.1 Nioella aestuarii
CGGCGCTTCGCTTGGGGCCGGCGTGTCAGAGGGAGGGGCAGTCACATCCTGCGCAGGCGGGCTTGGCAAGGCCGCTACTTCGGCCTGCACGTCGGTATCTGGCAAAGGTGCCAAAGCCGACATGTCGGGCTGCGTTTCCGTGGGCGGTTCCGGCACGGCCTCGGGCGGCGTGCTTTCAGGTGCCGCCGCTTCTGGCGTGGGCGGTGTCGGCTCGTTTATCTCGGGTGCAGGCGGTGTGGGAAGCGTTGGTTGTTCAACCACGGCGGGCGTTGCCACCACAGTTTCGAACATCGCGTCGAACTCCTGAGCCGAGATCAGTGTCACGCCGGTCAACTCGAACGGCTCTTCCTCCGTGTCGGTGAACAGACTTCCCCCGATCAGTGCCCAGATGAGCACGCCGAAGTGAAGTCCGCTGGAGGCATAGAGCGCACGCCGCATTGGCCGTCACTCCCCATCCTGTGCATCTAGACGCGGGCCACCAGCATCCGTGACCAATCCGATTTCTCGGAAGCCGCCAGCGTTCAGAGCACCCATGACCTGCATGACATCCGCATAGGGAATGGCCCCATCCGCACGCAGGAAGATCTGGTTGCTGTCCCGTTCGGCGGCGATCCCCTGAAGGCGCGTCACCAGTTCCTCCATCGGGACTGGTGTGGTCTGGATCATCACCTGCCCGTCAGCCGTCAGCGTCACAGCAAGAGGTTCCTCCTCCTCCTCACCCGGCAAAGGCTCTGCTGCGGTTTCCGGCAGCTCAATCGGGACTCCCACGGTCATCAGCGGGGCCGAAACCATGAACACGATCAGTAGAACCAGCATAACGTCCACGAAGGGCGTGACGTTGATCTCTGACATTGCGGCGTGGCGGGACCGGCGGTTGCCACGCCTGCTGCGCCCGCCAGTTTGCCCTTGTTTTACTCCGGCACCCATGGATCAGTCCAATTGCCGCGACAGGAGGGTAGAGAATTCATCCGCAAAGCCCTCGTACCCCGCAACCAGCCGGTCGGCATCGGCAGAGAGCTTGTTATAAAGGATCACCGCAGGAATAGCTGCCAGAAGGCCAAGCCCGGTCGCCAGCAGCGCCTCTGCGATGCCCGGTGCCACGACCGCAAGCGAGGTGTTGCCCGACATCGCAATCTGTTGGAATGACCGCATGATCCCCCAGACCGTTCCGAAAAGCCCGATGAACGGCGCGGTCGCACCGGTCGTGGCAAGGAAGTTGAGCCCGGAAGTCAGCCGCTCCGCCTCTCGTCCGATCGCTACGTCCATCGACCGATCGACGCGTTGCTGAACGCCGGGGATCAGCGCCCCGTCATCGCGCAAACTGCGCTGCCATTCGGTCATGCCCGCAACGAACACCCGTTCAGAGGCCGACCGGGGCCGTTCGGCCACCTTGTCAAACAGCTCGTCCAGCGGCTCACCCGACCAGAAGGCCGCGTCGAACTGCGCGGCCCGGCGGCGCGACAGCCGGTAGGTAGAGAATTTCTGGAAGGCAATCGCCCAGACCCAGATCGACGCGGCGAACAGCATCACCATGACGAGCTGGACGACAAAGCTTGCGCGGAAGAACAGGGCCAGCAGCGAGAAATCCATCTCCTGCGCCATGCTCAGCGTTTCGGTTTCCATGAAGTGCGTATCCTATCTGCCCGGCCTCTAGTCGGATGCCATCTTGCTTGCGGCATCTCATTTGGAAGGGAATTTAGCAAAGAGGAAGAGCAAACACCATTGGCTTGCTTCACTGTCGGTTTCACTGCTGAAACGTAACCAGCTTTTGGCGGATATCCGCCGGAATCCGCACCGCACGGCCGGAATCCGTCAGGCAAACCACCTGAACAGTGGACGCATAGAGCCTGTCATTGCCCCGATATACCACCTGTTCGAGGTCGAAACTGGCTCCTTTGACACCAGTCAGACGGGTTTCGACCCTCAGATCATCCTCGAATCGGGCGGGTGCAATAAAATCCATCTCCATCCGCCGGACGGCAAAAACGATCCCCCGCTCGGCCTTCAGCATTGTTTGCGAAATCCCCGCCTCGCGCACCATCTCGGACCGGGCCCGTTCGATGAACTTGAGGTAATTGGCGTGATAGACGATGCCCGCCAGATCGGTGTCTTCATAATAGACGCGGGTGTGGAAAAGATGGGTCATGCGATTTCCTGCAACGTTAACGCCTGTGGCCATGTGGCGAGACATAGTACATTGCGGTAGGCAAAGGCGAGCGGCGCGTAATGCAGTGACGGAAGTCAGGCCTCAATCCGGTCTACTGGGCTTCGCGTATGGGAATGGATGCCATGTCGGGCACCCAGGGCAGGGCCGATTTGCACCATACCTGCACTTTCGGGGTCAGCACCGCGCGCTGCCGGATGGTGCCGACGCGTAGCCCGAAAAACGCTGTCGGGTCGTCTTCGGTGCAAGCGTGAATACGGGTGCCGCAGGTTGGGCAGAAACTGAGCTTTCGGATGCGCCCGCTTTCCGCGATCTTATTATACGACGCCAGTTCCCCGCACAGCAGCGTGAACGCGCCACCTACAACCCCTGCCACAAGACCGAACGCAGCGCCGGAATTCACCTGACAATCCTGGCAATGACAAATCGCCACCCGGTCGGCATCGATCTCAGCTTCGTAGCGGATGTATCCGCATAAGCATCCCCCATCCACCCGCATGGTGCCCCTCTCTGGCTCGATCTTGGGGATCAGGGTGGCACATTCAGGCTTTGAACGCGACGATTTCTTGGCGGATCACTCGGATCAGCCTCCATGGCCGAGCGCCCCTACCCGTGCCGCCAGTCGCAGCCCGTGGCTTGGGTCGTTGGCACACACCGGCATCACCGGGTCGTAGCCTGCGCGGATCACGTTGGCGATCTCGGGTTTCAGCACCGCAGGCTGGCCCGGCGCGGCAGCGAGGGGGGAGCTATCGGTAAAGGCGCTGTCTGACCAAAGCAGGATCACCTGAATAACCTGGCTGAGCGCGATGGTTTCCGCAGGGACTTTCGACATCTCCTCATCCATGCGGATAAAGACGAACGCCGCCTGAATGGCGCCGGTGTCATCGAAGCGGAAGCTGCGATACTGGTTGGCGTCCACCGCTTTTAGCCGGTCCACGGTGGCGGGCAGGTCGGGGATCAGCCGGTCGAGATTTGGCGTTGCCGTCAGTTCGTCCCAGTCCCGGAAGAAGAACACCATCAGGTTCGCGCCAAGTTCCGGGTCGGTTTCGGCCATCTTGTGGCCGGCCAGTGCCACCACCGCCTCGATCGCGCCTTTCAGGATGCTGACTGTCGCATCCTCCACCCCGAAAACCACCGGCACAATGGGCCTGCCCCACCGGGCAAAGAGGTATCGTCCGTCAGACCGGGTAAAAAGGCGCGTAACCGCGTCGGCATCCATTCCTGGGGCTCCTTACAGATTGTTTTCCGCCATCCAGCCCGCGAATACCGGATCATAAGCGGCAGGGCCATAGACCTGCGGGGCTGTGCCAGACTCGTAAATCGCCGCGGCGGCCGCCCCGTCAGAAATGCGGATGCCCCAGGCCCCCGCCGAGATATTGCACGCATGCGCCATGCAGCCCGCACCAAGCACCCAATCGCCGCGTTGGATGACGCTGTTGGCCGGGCCGATCCGGTCAGAAAGGTCACGGATCTGATCCTCGGTCATAATGGTCAGAAAGCGGGCACGTTCACCGGGATCGCGGAAGATGGAATAGGGGTGCTCGCCCACCCAACGGGTCGCATCCGCGCCGGGACCAGCGGGGGTGCCCGCGAAGGGTTGCTCGCCTGGCGTGGTTTCCATGCCGGCATCGCTGAACCGATAGGTGGTGAATTGCTGCCGCATTCCGTCAGCGAAAATATCCAGTTCCAGCGCGTCGGGCAGAACCCGCATATCGCTGACCGCGCCTTCACAAGCCCCAGTTTCGCCCATCACCTGGACCGTACCCTGCGCAACGCGGATCACAGTCACCCCCGGCCCACACATATTGCCGCCATGGTGATGCGTGGCCAGCAGCCAGTCATGATCCGCGCCCTCAAGGGCCCAGGCCCCGAGGATTTCCCACATATAATCCAGCTCAACCGGCAGGGTCGCGCCAGAGACCACCAGCCCTTGACTGGGGCGTTCGCCCACGACCGAGGCCGCGCCGAAACGGGTCTGGAACTGATCATAGCTGCCGAACTGGACATCGGCGCTTGCTGTGCTGGCCGACAGGGCAACAATGGCTGCACTGAGAAAACGGATCATGGCAATACTCCCGCAAGGGTCAGATCAGGCTGCCCTGTTCGGGGGGCACCGGGGCTGCAAGACCCAGATGCGACCAGCCTTTGGATGCCAGCATCCTTCCGCGCGGCGTGCGGGCAATCAAGCCCTGTTGAAGCAGAAAGGGCTCGATCACCTCCTCAATCGCGTCCCGGCTTTCCGACAGGGCGGCGGCCATGGTTTCCACACCCACGGGGCCACCACCGTAATTCTCTGCCATCAGCAACATGTAACGCCGGTCGGCCCCGTCGAGGCCGAGGTGATCCACCCCAAGCCGGGTCAGGGCGCTGTCGGCAATCTCTCTCGTCAGGCGACCGTCGCCTTCCACAAGCGCGAAATCCACCACCCTGCGCAGCAATCGGCCCGCGATGCGGGGGGTGCCGCGGGCGCGGCGGGCAATTTCCAACGCACCTTCGGGATCAGAAGGAATACCCAACATCCGAGAGCCGCGTGTCACGATCTCATGCAGTTCCGGTACCGTGTAGAACTGCAACCGGGTCGGAATGCCAAAGCGGTCGCGCAATGGGGTGGTCAATAGGCCAAGCCGGGTCGTCGCCCCGACCAGAGTAAACGGCTGCAACTCGATCCGAACCGTTCGCGCGGCGGGGCCTTCACCGATCACCAGATCAAGCTCGAAATCCTCAAGCGCCGGATAAAGCACTTCCTCCACCGCCGGGTTCAGCCGGTGAATCTCGTCGATGAACAGAACATCGCGCGCCTCCAGATTTGTCAGGATCGCAGCGAGGTCGCCAGCCTTGGCCAGAACGGGACCTGAAGTCATCCGAAAGTTCACGCCCAGTTCCCGTGCCATGATTTGCGCCAGTGTCGTCTTGCCAAGACCGGGGGGGCCGTGGAACAGCACATGGTCCATCGCCTCTTCCCGCCGCCGGGCGCTTTCGATGAACACCCGCAGATTGGCGCGCGCCTCTTCCTGGCCGATGAATTCCCTCAGTTCCTGCGGTCGCAGGGCGCGATCTGGGCTTTGATCCTCGGGCAAGGGCGTCGCGCGCAAGGTTGGGTCGGGGTCTGTCATCTCAATCCTTCGGGGCCAGCAGACGCAGAGCGGCGCGGATCACGGCTGGGGTTTCGGCAGCCGGGTCATCCCCTGCCGCCTGCGCCACCGCCATCGCGGCCTCTGCCGGGGCATAGCCCAGGTTCTTCAGCGCCGAAAGGGCCTCGGCCTGAGAGGATGAGGATGGGCGCGCCTTGGCCGGTGCGGTTATGTCGGGTTGTCCGGCGGGCGTCGCCGCGGGGGCATCGCCCAAAGCCTCCAGCACGTCACCGCCCATGGCCATGACACCTGGCGCCTTGTCCTTAAGCTCCATCACCACCCTTTGCGCCAGTTTTGGTCCGACACCCTGTGCGGCCTTGACCGCCGCCGCATCTCCCAATGAAATAGCGCGCGCCACACCTTCCGCACCCAATGTGCCCAGAATGGCCATCGCGGCCTTGGCCCCCACGCCCTGCACGGAGATCAGCAGCCGGTGCCATTCCCGGTCATAGAGCGTCGGAAAGCCGAAAAGCTGCAACAGATCCTCGCGGACCAGCAATTCGGTAAACAGCGCCGCGACCTCACCCCGCCCCGGCAGGCCCGCCAGCGTTCGGTCGGAACAATAGACGACATAGCCCACGCCATTCACATCCAGCAGCACGTGATCGCTGCCCTTGTAGTCCACCCGGCCTGTCAGTTTGCCGATCATCGCCCTGCCTCCACTGCCGCGGCCAAACGGCCCGCGGTCTGCGCATGAAAGGCATGACAGATGGCAATGGCAAGCGCATCCGCCGCATCGGGGCTGGAGGGGTTCGCACCGGGCAGTTGCATCTTCACCATATGCTCGACCTGCCGCTTTTCCGCGTGGCCCACGCCCACCACCGTCTTCTTGACCGCGTTCGGCGCATATTCAGCCACGCTGAGCCCCGCCTGCGCCGGAACCAACAGCGCAATCCCGCGTGCCTGCCCCAGTTTCAGCGTCGCCACCGCGTCGCGGTTCACGAAGGTCTGTTCCACGGCGGCCTGGTCCGGCTGCCAGCGGTCCAGCACCTCTGACAATTGCCGGTGCAGCGACAACAACCGCGCAGCAAGATCCTTGCCCTCGCTGTGACAGGTGCCATTCGCCACATGGCTGAGTCGCGATCCCCGCGACTCGATCACGCCCCAGCCCATGTTTCTAAGCCCTGGATCGATCCCGATGATCCTCATGCTGCCCGACCCCACAAAATTCTTGCGACTTTTTTGCAGCACTAGCACGAAACAAGAACATTGACCAGACAAAGTCGATTTTCGCCCTCTGCTAAAACAAATGCGACACGCGCTGGCGGTGATGTCGATTTCGGACAAATTGCTAATCCGGTTCCGACAGAAATAATGGCGAATTTTCGTCGAAATTTCATGCCGTTACGTCAGATTTCGACCTATGCAAAAACTGCATATGACCCATGCGAAAATCAGTATTGCTCAGTGCGGATCACCCTCCTAAGTGCCGCTTCAGAAAGCGAACACTTCGCAACTCAACCCCTTATCTGGAAGGAACATTCAGATGGCTACCGTGACCAACCGTACCGTTGACGCCGGCTTCAGCGTCGCCTCGATCCTCTCCGTTTTCGTGGGTCGGATTGCAGCCTGGAACGACGCCCGCGTGACCCGCAAAGCGCTGGAGGCTCTCTCCGATCGTGAACTGGACGATCTGGGCCTGCACCGTGGCGATATCGACGCGATTGCCACCGGCATCTATCGCTGAGATTTCTCTCTTTTCTCTCTCCGTCTGAAGCCGCTCCATATCGGGGCGGCTTCTTTCGTTTCGGGATCAGACCGGCGGACGGCCAAGCGTGTCTGTCAGGGCCATGCCGATCCAGCTGGACACCGGATCCATCGACAGAATCCAGGCCGCAGCCTGATGACCGGCGGTCTGATCAGAGAGATCCGCGAGACGCGCAGAATACTGAGCTTCACCCTGATGCCAGATCATGAACCCTTTTAGCAGAAAGCAGCAGATCACCGCCAATGCCAGGCTTCGCCACGGAAAAGACAGGCGGATCTGTCGCCGCCGCGGCACCACAAGACCATCAGGCAGAACGACAACGCCGCGATCATCGGCCAGCGACGAATGATCGAGCCTGCGAAGTCGTTCCTGAAACCGATTGTAGTTGGCATCCATGGGGCACCTCTTGCGCCGACCCCACCCACGCACGGATTATACATCAAATTAAGTCAAAACTGTGCCGATCAGCGCCGCAGGGTCAGCGTTGTCCATTCACCTAGCTCCGCCCGGTGCTCCAGGGTCAGTCCCTGGGCTTCGTAGGCCGCCACTACGTCATCACCCTGCTCATTCAGTAGCCCCGACAGAATGACATGCCCACCTTCGGCACAATGCGCGGCCACATCGGGGGCAAGTTCTACCAGAGGGCCCTTAAGGATATTGGCGAAGATCAGGTCAAAAGGCCCAGCTGCATGAAGCTCGGCATGATCAAATCCGGTCGCTTCCAGGCAGCGCACCCGACCGGCTTCACCATTGGCCGCGACATTGGCCTCGGCCACGTCAACCGCGACCTCGTCGATATCCGACGCCATCACCGGCGCGGGCCAGACCTTGGCCGCCGCCAGCGCAAGCACGGCAGTGCCACACCCGATATCGACGGTGTTCTGCTTGACCTCACCGGCCTGTATGAGCCGTTCCAGAGCCTCAAGGCAGCCTTTCGTCGTGCCATGATGCCCGGTTCCGAATGCCATCGCCGCCTCGATCAGCAAAGGCACGCAATCTTCCGGCACTTTGTCCGCATCATGGCTGCCATAGACAAAGAACCGCCCGGCCTCCACCGGATGCAATTCCCGCTTCACATGCGCGACCCAATCGGTCTCTGGCAGTTCCGACACGACGAAGGGTTTCGCGTCATGGGCCGCTGCCAGCAGCGCAAGCGCGACGTCATCCGGCGCTTCGGTGAAATAGGCCCCGACTTCCCACAGGCCCGATCCATCTTCCATCTCGAAGACCCCCACGCCGGTTGCTTCGGGCTCGATCTCCTCAAGCGCAAGGCCAAGGGCTTCGGCATTTTCGCGGGCTTTCAGGGTGGTCAGGGCGGTGAAGGTGGGCATTGGCGATCTCCTGGCGGTCGCCTCGACTTAGGCCCACGTCCGGCAAAACACAATCGCCCTTCTTCTTTGCGCAGATACTCACCACCGCCGTGGCGGCCAGCAAGGCCATCTCATTCCCGCACCAACCTCTCACCCATTCTGCGGCAGCACGGGGCGGCGAGGGCCCCCGGAAGGGGGCTTGAGCTGGCCCGTTCCCCGATCGGCGCCGTCAGGCGTCGAGACCGATGGGGCAGGTCACGCCCGTGCCACCAATCCCACAATAGCCCGACGGGTTCTTGGCCAGGTATTGCTGGTGATAATCCTCGGCAAAGTAGAACTCCGGCGCGGGCAGGATCTCGGTGGTGATCGCGCCGAACCCCGCTGCTTTCAGCCGCGCCTGCATGGCAGGCAGGCTGTCTGTGGCCGCCTGCTGCTGCGCCTCCGAAAACGTATAGATCCCGGACCGGTACTGGGTGCCCATATCATTGCCCTGCCGCATACCCTGGGTCGGGTCGTGGTTTTCCCAGAACACTTTCAGAAGGGCTTCATAGCTGATGACCGCGGGGTCATAGACCACCCGCACCACCTCGTTATGGCCGGTGCGCGCTGTGCAGACTTCTTCATAGGTTGCATTGGGCGTATGTCCGCCCGCATAGCCCACCATGGTCAGCCAGACACCATCGAGCTTCCAGAACATCCGCTCGACACCCCAGAAACAGCCCATGCCGAACATGGCAACGTCCATTCCCTCGGGCACCTTTGCTGTGAGCGGGCGACCGGACACGAAATGAGTCTCCGCGGTCGGGATCGCGGTTGCGCGTCCCGGCAGGGCCTCGGCAGCCGTGACCATTTCCATCTTTTTCGTTCTGAAACCGAACATCGCGCATCTCCCTTTCGCTTCGATCACCATGCATCCGTCCATAGATGGGGCGCAAGCCATCCCGCGACCAGATAGACCACTGCTTGCAATGGATCACGACACCGCGATCACGAAGATCATTGCAACCGCATCGTTTCGCTTCCCAATCCCCGAAACCACGCCTAACGTCCACGCCATGACGCCCGCCTCCACCCTCGACTCGCGCGCCTCCTGGCTGCGGCTTTCCATTTCACTGACCATCGGGCTGGTGGGCAATGTCGGTATGTGGGCGATCATCGTCATCCTTCCTGCCGTGCAAGCCGAATTCAATGTCGACCGGGGAGATGCGTCCCTGCCTTACACGCTGACCATGATCGGGTTCGCCCTTGGCAACTATTTCATCGGGCGGGCCGTGGACCGGTGGGGGATCACAACCTCGATGATCGCGGCGTCCGGTTTGATTGCAGCCGGGTTTGCCGGGGCGGCCATCGCCCCCAACATTGCCACGCTTTCAGCTTTGCAGCTGCTGATCGGGTTTGGCACTGCCACCTGTTTTGGACCGCTGATCGCCGATGTCTCGCACTGGTTCCTGCGCCGCAGGGGGATCGCCGTGGCCATCGCCGCATCCTCCAACTACCTTTCCGGTGCGATCTGGCCCCTGATCCTGGCCGATATCCTGGCCACCCAGGGCTGGCGCAGCGCCTATCTTGTGTTGGCCGTTGTGACGTTGGTCGTGATGATCCCCCTTTCGCTGCTTTTGCGCGCCCGCGTGCCCGAGGCCGCCCGCGCGGAGGCCGAACAGTCCGCTGCGTTGCGCGCCCGTGCAGTCAGCTTCTCGCCCAACACATTGACCCTGTTGCTGGCGATCGCGGGGATCGGCTGTTGCGTGGCAATGTCTATGCCCCAGGTTCATATCGTTGCCTACTGCACAGACCTTGGTTACGGGCCTGCCATCGGGGCCGAGATGCTGTCGCTTATGCTGTTTGGCGGTGTCGCCTCGCGGTTGGTCTCCGGGGCGCTGGCCGATTGGTTTGGCGGCGTGACGACGCTGCTTATTGGCTCTACCCTTCAATGCATCGCGCTGTTTCTTTACCTGCCGACATCTGGGCTTACTTCGCTGTATATCGTCAGCCTTGTGTTCGGGCTCAGCCAGGGTGGGATCGTGCCGAGCTACGCGATCATCGTGCGTGAATACCTGCCCCCGAGAGAGGCCGGTGCACGGGTCGGGCTGGTGATGATGTCGACCATCGGCGGGATGGCCATCGGCGGCTGGATGTCAGGCTGGATCTACGATGTCACCGGCAATTACCAATGGGCGTTCATAAATGGCATCGTTTTCAATGTCCTGAACATTGGCATAATGCTTCTGATCCTGCTGCAATCGCGCCCGCGCCGCACGGCTCCTGTAGCGGCCTGACGCCTGAGAAACGCGCCAGAGTCGACCGGAGCGGGAAATTCCGTTAACTTACTGTCACCAAAATTTGAAATGGCTACGCGACACCCACATCTTTGATGCGAGGGACCGGGCCTGACCGGCCCCTCCGAACAAACAGAGAAGAGACCGGTTTGATGTCGATACGAGAAGTCACCCGCGCCTACTGCGAGCGCAGCGACGCGCTTGCCTCGGCCAGTTATTTCGGCACCTTTGCCGTATATTTCCTGACACTCTACCTTGCCGTTTACTCTTATGATGCATGGGCACTGGTGGTCCCCTTGGTGGTCATCAACGCGCTCGCGGGTGTCCGGCTCTATGTGCTGCAGCACGATTGCGGGCACAGGTCGCTGTTCTCTCAAAGATGGATGAACGATTGGGCGGGCTATGGGCTGTCCACCTTCACACTGACGCCGTACCGTGCGATGCAGTACAATCATAATGAACACCACAAGTTTCTTGGCGATCTGGAAGAACGGCGGTCAGGCGAAATCCACACCATGACCTTGCGGGAATGGAACGAGGCGAATTGGAAATCCCGCCTGTTCTACCGGCTTTACCGCAACCCACTGATCCTGATCCCAATCGGGGGCATCTTCGTTTACGCTTTGCGCTATCGCTGGCCCAAGAACACCATGAAAGTGGGCCCTGCCGGTGTGCTTGTGCATGACGCCCTGCTACTGGGCTGGATCGGGCTGCTCTATTGGCTCGGCGGGACACCTGCCTTGATGGTCTATCTCGCAACCGTCTTCGTAGCGGCCTGTTCCGGGGTCTTCCTGGTCTATCTTCAGCATAATTTTGAAGACACCTACTGGGATCGCCGCCCCGATCTCCGCCATGACATGGCGGCGCTTCAAGGATCCTCGGCACTGGATCTTGGCTGCTGGTTTGACCTTGCAACAGGCAACATCGCCTATCATGACATCCACCATTTCAACGCCAATATCCCCAGCTACCGTCTGCGAAAATGCCATAGGGCGATCCGGGATCAGTTCGGGCTGCCGACGATCAACTGGCCCGAGGCGCTTCGGAGCTTTTCCCTGAAGCTGTGGGACGAGGACCAGGAAAGGCTTGTGCCGTTTCCGCGGAACCAACGATCCATCTGGCGGCTGTCGGAATGGATGCCTGGCTAGGCGGTATAGGCGGCGAGTGCGGCTTCGACGCCTTTCGCGCCAATCAGCTCCATCCAGCCCACAAATTCCGAGGCGAAACGCGCATCATTGGCCAGATCGCCATAGATCGCAGGCATTTCCAGCCAGGCCTGCGGTCGGGTTGCGGCTTCTTGCGCGCGGGCGGTCAGAGAGCTCCACTGCGGATCATTCGCGGCGATGACCGCACCCGCTTCAGTCACCCCAAGGCAGTAGCGGGCCCAAAGCGCCTCAGCCAGGGCAAGGCCCGAAAACTCTCCGCCAACGGCCAACGCATCGCGCAGCGAGGGCAGCACAAAGCCTGGATGGCGGCTGGAGCCGTCAAAAGCGACGCGCCGGGTGGTGTCGACAATGGAAGGGTTGGAGAAGCGGCGATTGATCAGGGTGATGTACTGCGCCGGGGTGAACTCGGCCACGGACGGCACATGAGGGGCGACCTCGGTGCTCAGCACCTTGTTCAGGAACGCTCCGACCGCCGGATGGGTCGTCGCCTCGGCGATCGTCTCCAATCCAAGCAGCGCACCTGCATTCGCAACCACCTGATGGCCTGCATTCAAGATGCGCAACTTCATCATCTCATAGTCATGAACCGAGTCCGAGA
The DNA here is from genome assembly GCF_050896395.1 of Nioella aestuarii. Taxonomy (NCBI): domain Bacteria; kingdom Pseudomonadati; phylum Pseudomonadota; class Alphaproteobacteria; order Rhodobacterales; family Paracoccaceae; genus Nioella; species Nioella aestuarii. The sequence continues at coordinate 12,354 of NZ_JBPBBA010000035.1, forward strand.
ACGTCACGCCAGCCTGTTCCAGTGGCGGGCGTCCGGCACAGAAATCGTCCTCGATCACCCATTGCCGGAATGCTTCATGCGACACCGGAACAGCGTCACCAATTCCGAAGGCACGGGCGAAGTCCAGCTCGCGTTCGCCGGTCGCGGGCACGATGCAATCCACCATTGAATTGGGGAAACTGCACTGGTGCTCGATCCAGTCGGCCAAGGCCGGGTCAGACATCCGGGCCAGCCCCAGGACAACACGGCGAAGAATGGCGCCGTTGCCCTGAAGGTTGTCACAGCTTAACGCCGTAAACGGCCCGGCACCTGCATCACGTCGCAGACGCAGCGCCGCGATAATCGCGCCGAAGGCCGTGCGAGGCCGATTGGGATGGGTTGCGTCGTGGACAATGTCAGGATGACCGGTATCAAGACCTTCAGCCGTCTGGAAATACCCGCTTTCTGTCACCGTCATGGCAACGATGCGAATGGCAGGGTCGGCCATGGCCGCAACCAGAGGGGCGTTGTCTTCGGCCACAGGGACATAGTCGATCATCGACCCGATGACCTCTGCCGAGCGGTGATCTGCATCAAGCTCGATCAGCGTTGTCAGGCAATCCTGCGCCAACAGCTTATCCCGCATCGTCGCGTCGTAGGGTCGAACGCCAGCGCCAACAATCGCCCAATCCTGCGCCAGCCCCGCCTTCATAAGCCGGTTCAGATACCACGCCTGATGCGCACGGTGGAAATTGCCGACACCGATGTGAACGATCCCTGGCGACAGCGTGGATCGGTCAAAACCGGGACGCACCACGTTTTCTGGCAGATCAGACAGCGTCGCGTTTGACAGGGCCGTCAATCCCGATGTGGTCTTATGTACAGCGCTGGCCATGGCCGACCCCCTCAGCTCATCCAGTTGCCGCCGTCGACATTGTATGTCTGAGCGACGATATATTCGGCTTCGGCAGAGGCCAGGAAGATGGCCATGCCGGTCAGGTCTTCTGCGGTGCCCATGCGTCCAAAGGGGACGGCTTCGCCGACCTCTCGCTTTTTCTGGCCGGGCGCCTTGTTTTCATATTTGGCGAAGAAGGCATCGACGCCGTCCCAATGTTCACCATCCACGACACCGGGGGCGATGGAATTCACGTTGATCCCGTGCTCGATCAGGTTCAGTCCCGCCGATTGGGTCAGGCTGATGATGGCGGCCTTGGATGCGCAATAGACCCCGACAAGGGCCTCTCCGCGACGCCCCGCCTGGCTGGCCATGTTGATGATCCTGCCGCCCTGACCGCGCGCAATCATATGCTTTGCCACGGCCTGTAGGGTGAACAGCGCACCCGCGACGTTGATCTGAAACACCCGTTCATAGTCCGCCCGGGTGATGTCCACGATCGGCGCAGCGGTAAAGATCGCGGCGTTGTTGATCAGAATGTCGATCTTGCCAAGCGCCCCGACGGTTTCTGCAACGGCTGCTTCAATGCTGGACTGATCGGATAAATCCATCTTAACGGCAATCGCCGCATCACCGATCTCGGCAGCCGAGGCGTGCGCGCGCTCGATGTCGATATCGGCAATGGCCACCCGCGCGCCCTCAGCCACATAGGCCCTGGCAAATGCCAGACCGATGCCCCGCGCCGCGCCGGTGATCAACGCCGTCTTTCCTGCCAGTCGGGTCATGCGATGCGCAACCCCTGAGCATCAAACCTGTGGATCTGATCTTCCTGCGGGGTCAGCCAGACGGTGTCGCCGTGCTTGGCCCCGAACTCTCCGTCTACGCGGACGGTCATCGGATCGCCGCCAATGTCGCGATGGACATGCAGGAAAGTGTCTGACCCCAGATGTTCGGCAACGCCGACGGTTCCTTTCCAGGCCCCGTCCGTGGTCGAAATCGAGATATGTTCAGGCCGGACACCGATGGTCGTGGCGTTGCGCTTGGCGGCCTCTTCGCCGGTCAGGATGTTCATGCTCGGCGAGCCGATGAAGCCCGCCACAAACAGATTGCGTGGGGCACGATAGAGCTCCAGCGGGCTGCCAACCTGTTCGATGACACCGGCCTGAAGGACCACAATCTTGTCGGCCATGGTCATCGCTTCGACCTGGTCGTGGGTGACATAGATCATCGTGGTATCCAGCCGCTTGTGCAGCTCACTGATTTCCAGCCGCATTCCGTGGCGCAAGGCCGCGTCAAGGTTGGACAGCGGTTCATCAAAGAGGAAGGCCGCCGGTTCACGCACGATGGCGCGACCGATGGCGACGCGCTGGCGCTGACCGCCAGAAAGTTGACCAGGGCGGCGGTCCAGATAATCAGTGAGGTTCAGTGCCTTGGCAGCGGCCTCGATCCGACGCTCCTGTTCGTCCTGCGGCAGTCCCGCCATCTTCATCGGGAAGGCAATGTTCTTGCGCACCGACATATGCGGGTAAAGCGCGTAGGACTGGAACACCATGGCAAGACCGCGCTTGGCGGGCGGCACCATCGTGGCGTCTTCACCGTCGATACGGATTTGACCATCGGTGACGTCCTCCAGCCCCGCAATCAGGCGTAGAAGGGTGGACTTGCCGCAACCCGAGGGGCCGACGAAGACAACGAATTCACCGTCTTCAATAGTCAGGTCCAGCGGCGGGATGACTTCGACTTCGCCGAAGGCCTTGCGGACTTTATCAAGCGTAATGCGTCCCATGTTCTTGGTTCCTTATTTGACGGCGCCGAAGGTCAGGCCACGGACAAGTTGTTTCTGGCTGAACCAGCCAAGGATGAGGATCGGAGCGATGGCCATTGTGGACGCCGCACTCAGCTTGGCGAAGAACAGGCCTTCCGGGCTGGAATAGCTGGCGATGAAGGCCGTCAGCGGTGCCGCATCGACCGCGGTCAGGTTCAGCGTCCAGAACGCCTCATTCCAGGCCAGGATGAAGTTCAGCAGCAGGGTGGATGCGATACCCGGCACGGCCATGGGCGTCAGGACATAAAGGATTTCCTCTTTCAGAGAGGCTCCGTCCATCCGCGCGGCTTCGAGGATCTCGCCGGGGATTTCCTTAAAGTAGGTGTACAACATCCAAACGATGATCGGCAGGTTGATCAGCATCAGGATCACGACAAGCGCGAACCGGTTGTCCAGAACCCCAAGCTGAATGCACAACAGGTAGATCGGGTAAAGCACCCCAACAGCGGGCAGCATCTTGGTCGAAAGCATCCACATCAGGATGTCCTTGGTCCTCCTCGAGGGCACGAAAGCCATGGACCAGGCCGCCGGAACCGCAATGATCACCCCAAGGATGGTCGAGCCACCCGCAATGAACACAGAGTTCCACAGGAAGCGCATGTAGTTCGACCGCTCCTGCACGACGGCATAGTTTTCCAGCGTCCAGTCGAAGGCCAGGAAGACCGGCGGGTTCGCGATGGCCTCTGCCTCTGTTTTGAAGCTGGTCAGGATGGTCCACAGGATCGGGAAGAAGATCAGCAGACCGATACCCCAGGCGATTGCGGTGTTCAGCGCCTTGCGCGGATTGGAAACGGCACGTGCCATGGTCAGGTCCTCCTCAGGCGTCCAGGTTCTTGCCGACGATGCGCATCAGGAACAGCGCAACGATATTGGCGAGGATGATGGCGTAGACACCACCGGCACTGCCGAGACCCACATTCTGGCTTTCCAGCACACGCTGGTAGATCAGGTAGGTCAGGGTCCGCGATCCAAAGGCCCCGCCTGTCGTCACGAAGATTTCCGCGAAGATCGACAGCAGGAAGATCGTCTGGATCAGGATGACAATGGTGATGGCGCGGCTCATATGCGGCAAGATGATGTAGCCGAAGCGGGACAGGCGCCCTGCACCATCCATCTCGGCGGCTTCCAGTTGTTCGCTGTCGAGCGACTGGATCGCGGTCAGCAGAATGAGCGTCGCGAAGGGCAACCATTGCCAGGACACGATCAGGATGATGGAAAACAGGGGCGCATCGCTAAGCCAGACCACCGGATCGGCCCCGAACGCGCGCCACAGATGGGCAAACAGGCCATTCGTCGGGTCCATGAACATGTTCTTCCAGACCAGGGCAGATACGGTCGGCATCACAAAGAAAGGCGCAATCACGAGGATCCGGACAACCCCCTGCCCCCACATCGGCTGATCCAGCAGCAGCGCCAGAAGAATGCCGAAGACGACAGAGATCAGCAGGATGCCACCGACGATGATCAGCGTTGTCTGAACCGAAGGCCAGAAGGCACTGGAAGAGATGAAGCGGGTGTAGTTCTCGAACCAGACAAATCCCTGGTCGCCGCCGCGAAGCGGAAGGAAACGCCGCATCGAGAACCAGAGGGTCATCGACAGCGGGACAAGCATCCAGACCAGAAGCAGGAAAACCGCAGGGGCCATCATCAGTCGGGCGGCGGAGCGGGAATGCTGGGTAGCCATGACGGGATCCTCTCTTTCTGACCGTGCGCGATGCGTCTTCGGTTCAGAATGCCAAGGGGAATGGAGGTCGGCCAGTCGCGCGCCGACAATTCGGGAAAGAAGGGGTTGGGGGGCGGATGAGGGCCGCCCCCCAGGGAGGAAGTAACCGGCCTTAGTAGCCCGCAGCTTCCATTGCTTCGCTGGTGATCGCCTGTGCGTTCGCAAGGGCTTCTTCGACGGTCTGCTGACCGGCGTAGAAGGCCGAGAACTCTTGGCTCACCTCAGAGGCAATGCCTGCAAATTCCGGGATCGCCGCGAACTGGATGCCGACATACGGGCTGGGTTCAACGGTGGAGTTGTTCGGATCAGCCGACAGGATCGAGTCCAGCGTCATTTGCGCGAAAGGAACCGAGATGTAGTTCGGGTTTTCATAGAGCGAGGTGCGTGCACCCGGCGGGACATTCGCCCAACCTTCGTTCTCGGCAACCAGTTCGATGTAGTCGGCCGAGGTGGCCCATTCGATGAACTGAAGCGCCGCATCCGCCTGCTGCGTACCGGCGGGGATCGCCAGCGCCCAGGCCCACAGCCAGTTGGACCGCACACCCAGACCGTTATCGGGCGCCAGCGCGAAGCCGACGGAGTCCGCGACTTCCGAGTCGTTGGGATTGGTCACAAAGGACGCTGCAACGGTGGCGTCGATCCACATGCCGCACAGACCCTGCTGGAACAGCGACAGGTTCTCGTTAAACCCATTGGTGGCATAACCGGCAGGGCCGCTTTCGCTCATCATGCCTTCGAAGAAGGTCAGCGTGTCGAGCCAGGGCTGCGTGTCGAACTGGGCGTTCCAGTCCATGTCGAACCAACGGGCCCCGAAAGAGTTGGACATCGCGGTGATGAAGGCACCGCCCTCACCCCAACCGGGCTTGCCGCGCAGGCAGATCCCGTTCACGTCATTCTCGCGGTCGGTCATTGCAGCCGCAGCTTCGCGGATGAATTCCCAGGTCGGTGCCTCGGGCATCTCAAGGCCAGCAGCCTCCATCAGGTCAGTGCGGTACATGACCATTGAGCTTTCGCCGTAGAAGGGCGCAGCATAGAGGGTGCCTTCATGGCTCAGACCGCCGCGCATGGCGGGCAGAATGTCGTCGACGTTGTATTCTTCCGACAGGCCATCCAGCGGCACGAGCCAACCATTGGCACCCCAGATCGGGGTTTCGTACATGCCGATGGTCATGATGTCGAACTGACCGCCATTGGTGGTGATGTCTGTGGTCACACGCTGGCGAAGAACGTTTTCTTCCAGCGTCACCCATTCAACCGCGATACCGGTCGCTTCGGTGAACTGGTCGGTGTAGCCCTGCATACGGATCATGTCACCGTTGTTCACGGTGGCGATGGTGATGGTCGCGCCATGACCATCTGCCAGGGCCGCAGACGCGGTCAGGCAAAGCGAAAGCGCACTGGTGGCGCGAATAAGAGTCTTCAAAGACATCCTGTCCTCCCTTGATGGATGTAATGCGCTGCACCATGAGAGAGAATCATACGCGCGTCAACATAAATTTTACGCGCGTAAATTTTTGACTGATCAGGCAGACGCCCGGACAACCAAATGTGCGGAAAACAATCTTTCCCTTCGGGTCGCAAACCGGCCCCCACTATCGATCAGCTCCAAGAGAGTCTCGACGCTATTGCCCGCAACATTGGCATAGTCATGCGCCGCCGTGGTCAAAGCCGGGCAGGTAAACCGGGAAAACGGATGGTCATCATGGGATGCAACCCGCAGGTCGCAATCCGCGCCGCGCCCCACTTTCAGCCCCCGTTCATAGCAGGCTGACAAAACTCCAATGGCCAGTCGGTCGTTCGAGCACAGGATGGTATCGGTTCTGAAATCTCCGGCCGAAATGGCCGCATGAGTCCCCTGCCGCCCGATTTCTTCAAAGGCCCAACCATCGCCTTCGATCCCGACCACAACCGGTTCCTGGCCGTGCCGCTCCATGGCGGCGATATATGCAATTCGGCGTTTGTTGGCGTTCGGGTTTGCCGGGGTGCGCATTTCCAGAAAACAGGGCGGTGAGCCGCTGCGCATCAGATAATCAACGGTCTGATTGACGAAACTGACATTGTCGGACCCAACAAAAGCCTCGCCCATTCCTTCGATATTACTGTCGAACAGGACCGTCGGCACATCTTTGCAGAACCGCTCGATCGTGGACTTGTCCGACGCCCGACCAAGCGGAGCTAAAAGGACACCGGCAGGTTTCAACGACCGGAGACTGTCCAGATTATCGATCTCTTGGGACCGTTCCCCGTGCGAGCTGAGAAGGATCGGTCGAAACCCGGCCTCGATGCACAGTGTTTCGATATTGCGGGCGATCTCTGCAAAGAACGGGTCGGCCAGGTAGGGCACTACGATTCCGAGGTTCTTGGTCAGTCGACGGTTCTGATTGATGGCATAGACATTTGGGCGGTAGTCATACTGCTCCAGCGCCGCCTCGATCCGGGCGCGCGTGGTCTGACGAACGCTGTCAGGATCGTTGAAATACTTGGAAACGGTTGGCCGCGAGATGCCACTGACGGCGGCGAACTCTTCCATATTCCTGATCTTGCGGTCACTCATTCGCCGGTATTTCCCTTTAAACCCAAGCCGGGCTCCAGACCCCAGGTTCATGCAGACAGCAGAGCATCAAACATGCCGCGCGTAAAAATTTCTGCTAATTAAGGTAGGCAGCCCCGCCATGAAACGTCAAGCTGGTGCGCGCGATTTGCTCACCAATGCGGGGGCTTCTGGTCGGCCAGTGGCACAGTGCCGCCCTGATCCAGCTCCCGCTCCGCCTCGCGGTTCATCAGCATCTCGACCCGGCGGGTCAGCACGGCAATCTCGCGGTCCTGCCGGGCAATGACGTCAGACAGGTCCTCGACCTGACGGGTCAGGTGGGCCAGTGTTTCTTCAAGATGTGTTGTGTCGCTCATATGCTCTTCCTACAGGGTTTTAGCCGAAAGGCCAGCCCGCCGCCTTGCCCCCAAGCGCCCCCCAAGCTAAACGCCCGGTGAACCCCGGATCCGAACGGATGGCAGACATGGCCAAGCAAAAGAAACAGCCCCGCCCCAAGGCAGAGACGCCCAAGGGATTCCGCGACTATTTCGGCGCGGAAGTGACCGAGCGCAACCAGATGCTGAACGCAATCGCCGAGGTCTATCATCGCTACGGTTTCGATCCGCTGGAAACCTCTGCCGTGGAAACCGTGGAAGCGCTTGGCAAGTTCCTGCCCGACGTGGATCGCCCCAATGCGGGCGTGTTCGCGTGGCAAGAGGAAGACGACGGAAAATGGCTGGCGCTGCGCTATGACATGACCGCGCCCCTGGCCCGCGTTGCCGCGCAGTTCCGCAACGACCTGCCCGCGCCCTACCGCCGCTTCACCATGGGGCCGGTGTGGCGGAATGAGAAACCGGGGCCGGGCCGTTTCCGCCAGTTCTACCAATGCGACGCGGATACCGTGGGCGCGCCCTCCGTCGCCGCCGACGCCGAGATCTGCGCGATGCTCGCCGACACGCTGGAGGCCGTGGGCATCCCGCGCGGGGATTACATCGTGCGGGTGAACAACCGGAAGGTTCTGACCGGTGTGCTGGAAACCATGGGCGTGGGGGATGAAGAAGACACTCGCAACAACGTTCTGCGCACCATTGATAAGTTCGATAAGGTGGGTGAAGCAGGCGTCCGGGAACTGCTTGGCAAGGGTCGGCTCGATGCGTCGGGCGCTTATATCGACGGTGTGGGGCTGAGCGACGAACAGGCTGAACCGGTGATCGCGTTCCTGACATCTAAGGGAGCAAACGCAGAGGAAACTCTGGCAAATCTCCGTGCCGCAATCGGTGAGTCCACCACCGGCGCCGAAGGCGTCGAGGAGCTCGAAACCATCGCCTCCCTGCTCGACGCCCAAGGCTACGGCCCCGACCGCATCGTCATCGACCCCTCGGTCGTGCGTGGGCTCGGCTATTACACCGGCCCGGTCTACGAGGCGGAGCTGACCTTCGAGGTGCTCGACGACAAGGGCCGCCCGCGCCAGTTCGGCAGCGTTGCAGGCGGCGGGCGCTATGACGATCTGGTCAAGCGCTTCACCGGGCAGGCGGTGCCTGCGACGGGTGTCTCCATCGGGGTCGACCGGCTGCTGGCCGCGCTGCGCGAAAAGGGCCGGATCGGCGGCACCGCGCAAGGCCCCGTGGTCGTGACCGTGATGGATCGCGACCGGATGGCGGAATATCAGCGCATGGCGACCGAGTTGCGCAATGCGGGCATCCGGGCCGAGGTCTATCTGGGCAACCCCAAGAATTTCGGCAACCAGTTGAAATACGCGGACAAACGCGAAAGCCCGGTGGCGGTTATCCAAGGCTCGGACGAGGCGGCGCGTGGCGTCGTGCAGATCAAGGACCTGATCCTTGGCGCACAGATCGCACAGGAAGCCAGCCTTGAGGAATGGAAATCCCAACCCGCGCAGCGGGAGGTTCCGCGCGAGGATCTCGTCATGGAAGTCCGCGCCATTCTGGACCGGGGCAAATGACCGATAAGATCACCGTCCGGGCCGAAGCTGAGCGGCTCTTTGCATTCTTCAAAGCGTCCGGTGCAATGCCGGTCGACGCTGATCTGCTGCAACCGGCGGATACGCTGCTGGACCTTTATGGCGAGGACATCCGCGCGCGGGCCTATGTCACCCAAGACCCCAACCGGGGCGAGATGATGCTGCGCCCCGACTTCACGGTGCCGGTGGTGCAGACCCATATGGAACATGGCGGTGAACCGGCGCGCTACACCTATCTGGGCGAGGTCTTCCGCAAACAGCAGGCCGATTCTGGTCGCGCCTCCGAGTATCTCCAAGTGGGATACGAGCTTTTCGACCGCGAAGACCCCGAACGCGCGGATGCCGAGGTGTTTTCGCTGTTCAACGAAGTGCTGTCGCCTCTCGGGCTGCGCCCCGCGACCGGCGATATCGGCATTCTGAAAGCTGCCGTCGAAACCCTGACCACAACCGAACGCCGCAAGGGTGCATTGATGCGCCATATCTGGCGGCCGCGCCGCTTCCGTGCATTGTTGGACCGGTTCACCGGCCGGGTCGATATGGACGCTGCCCGCAAGACGCTGTTGGATCGCGTCACCGAAAACGGGGCCGAAGCCAGTATCGATGGGGCTGGCCCCGAAATCGGCTTGCGCAGTCGCGACGACGTGCTCGCTCGTATCGCCCATCTTCAAGCCGATGCCGCAGAGCCGCCTATCAGCCGCAGTGAGGCAGAAGTCCTCGACGTCATCCTCGGCCTTCGGGAAACCCTGCCGAACGCGCACCAACATCTGCGGGACATCACTGTCGATCTGCCGGGCATGGCCCCGTCCGTAGATCGCATGGCGCGACGCATGGATGCGCTTGCGGTTGCCGGGATCAGCATCGAGGATCTGCCCTTCGAGGCAAGCTTCGGTCGCACGACACTGGAATATTATGACGGCTTTGTCTTTGGCTTCATCGCCGAGGGCCGCCCCGACCTGCCCCCTGTTGCCACCGGCGGGCGCTATGACGCGCTGACGCGCGTGCTTGGGCGCGGGCAGGAAATCCCGGCAGTCGGCGGCGTCATCCGTCCTGAACTGGTGCAGCAATTGCGGGAGGGTCTGGCATGACCCTGAAACTCGGGGTGCCTTCCAAGGGCCGACTGATGGAAAAGACCTTCGACTGGTTCGCGGACCGGGGCATAGAGATGCGCCGCAGCGGATCGGACCGGGAATATGCGGCGCAGGTCGAAGGGGCGGATGTGGATCTCGTGCTGCTCAGCGCCGGTGAAATCCCACGCGAATTGCAGGCAGGGCGCATTCACCTGGGCGTCACTGGCAGCGACCTCGTGCGCGAACGCATCCCGGCTTGGCAGGATGTGGTGAAGGAATTGCAGCCGTTGGGCTTCGGCTATGCCGACCTGATCATCGCGGTGCCGGCCTTCTGGGTGGATGTAAACTCGCTCGACGATCTCGATGCGGCGGCCGCAGATTTCCGCCGCCGTCACGGTCACCGCCTGCGAATCGCCACCAAGTACCACCGGCTGGTGAGAGAGTTCCTGCGCGATGCGGGGGTGGCGGACTACCAGCTTGTCGACAGCCAGGGCGCAACCGAAGGCACCGTCAAGAACCTGACGGCCGAGGCCATCGCAGACATCACTTCGACCGGCGAAACCCTTCGCGCCAATCACCTGAAGATCCTGCCTGGCGGGTTGATCCATCGCAGCCAGGCCGTGCTGTTCAAGTCGCGCATGGCAGATTGGTCCAACGGAAACAAAGAGATACTGGAAGAGCTGGTGGGCCACCTGCACGGGTGAAGCAATCAGCTGCAGCACCGCCTGCAGACCAGTCACGCTCTTTCTCAGCTTTGATCAGCGCTCTCACATCGGGAGCGCTTTTTTATTTGAGTTTTCTCTCGAGCGCTCTAGTTGAAATCAGTTTGCAACACATCCGAGAGAAACATGGGCTCGTTTGCGCGGAAGTGTATCAATTAGTTTGTTGCCAGTGTTAACTTTGGTTAACGGGGTTATTCGGCCTCGTGCTCTGAGGGGACATGGACGGCAATTATCGCCCCTGCCCAGAAGTTCCCCTTATTTTGGAAAGGAAGCACCAATGAGCATTCGCACCCTGCTCGCCACCGCCGCCATCATCGCCCTTCCTGGCGCTGCCCTGGCTCAGAGCGCACCGACCATGAGTTCTACAATCACCTTGGGCTTTTCCAGCACGTCGTTGGATGCACTCGGAACGGGCATTGACCTGACCACGACGACCCTTGACGTGGATTCCGACATCGCCTTTGGCCCGAACGTGAATGTTGCCCTCGACTTCGGCATCTCGATGACAGACGTGGACACGCCCTTGCCGATCGGCATCGAGGCCGATCTGATGAGCTTCGCCTTCGAACCGTCCTATCACTTTGGCAACGGTGCCTATGTCGGCGCCTATTATCGCATGGGGGATCTGGATATTTCGGTCTCACTGCTGCCGATCACGCTTGGCGTGGATACCCGTCAGGTCGGGATCTTCGCAGGCTAAGAGAGCGGGCCCGTCTGGGTTGAAGTCTTCTATGGTACGTCCGACACGTCGCCAGGTCTGCCCGGCGGCATAGACATTACAGACTACGGTCTGGCGGCCTCTTATGACGTGATGCCAAACCTGGAACTGTTCGGCAGCTACACACGCACCGATATCAGCGCGGGTGGCACTGGCATCGACCTGAGCCTGCTGGCCATCGGCGTGGACTATGACTTCGGTAACGGACTGTCGCTGTATGGTTCCGTGGGACACCTTGATGTGGGAACGCCCCTCCCGATCACAATTGACGCCACTCAGGTGTCGCTCGGCTTGTCCTACGACCTGTCGCAGTCAGGCGGCGGCTTCCCCGGCATCATTGCGCTGGAAGTGTCTAGCACCGATTTCGGTCTTGGGCCGATCTCGGCGGATGCCACTTCGGTTGGCCTGAGCTTGACCATCCCGCTTGGCAACAATGCATCGGCCACACCGCTCAACTCCTCGACCCAGATTGCACGCGGATCCTACCGCTCGGCGATCGCGGGCGGGCTTGCTGCGCTGCGCTAAGCGCGAACAGGTTGAAACAAAATTGGCCGGGTGCATCAGCGCCCGGCCTTTTTCGTTGCACCGACGAGTCACAAGTCAGGCTACCGCACCCCGATATCGGCAAGGGCGTTTTGCAGATCGAGCGGCAATGCTTCTTCATGCGCGCGGGCGGCAGACAAATCACGAGGGGCATCTGTTGGCGCAAGATAGCGCCAGCCCTGAAAGGCGCGCTTGGGCGTCGCTTCGACCCGGATCAGCGCCTTGTCCAATACGATGCCACAGCGGCGAATGCCGTCCTGCCCAATCACCTCGTCCAGACGCAGCACCTTCTGACGCGCCTGGATGAAACCCTTGATCACCCAATAGATCGACCCGCCGTCCAGAACCTCTGCCTCACGTTTGGGCCACATGCGGGTGACGTGGCGGGGCTGTCCGTCGGGCCAGCTTTCATGGGCCGTGGCTTGCCATGCGGCCAGATCCTCGACGCTTTCCGTGCCAACACTAAGCTTGATGAGATGGGTGAATTTGGTTGCCATTGTGTCTCCCTGAGGAGGACAATTTAGGACGTGGAAACCGGAAAGCCAACGTTGACCCGAGCAGGTCTTGTGGGTATCTTCCTTCGTCCCCCCTACCAATATGGATATTGACCAATGAGCCGCTTCTCCGCCCCGATTGCCGAAGCCATCTGGGACATGAAATACCGGCTCAAACAGGCCGATGGCACGCCCAGTGACCAATCCATCGAGGATACATGGCGCCGAATCGCGCGCGCGCTGTCAGAGGTCGAAAGTGACCCTGCCCTATGGGAAGACCGGTTCTATGCCGCGCTTGAGGATTTCAAATACTTGCCAGCCGGCCGCATCACCGCTGGCGCGGGCACCGGGCGCAACGTCACCCTGTTCAACTGCTTTGTCATGGGAACCATCCCTGACAGCCTGGCGGGCATTTTCGAAAGCCTGAAAGAGGCGGCCCTGACCATGCAACAGGGCGGCGGGATCGGATATGATTTCTCGACCATTCGCCCCAAGGGCGCGGATGTGCATGGCGTGGCGGCCGATGCCTCGGGCCCGCTCAGCTTCATGGATGTCTGGGATGCGATGTGCCGCACGATCATGTCAGCTGGCAGCCGCCGGGGCGCGATGATGGCCACCATGCGCTGCGACCATCCGGATATCGAGGCATTCATCACCGCTAAATCCGACCCCGCCCGCCTTCGCATGTTCAACATGTCGGTGCTTGTGACCGACCCGTTCATGGAGGCTGTTAAGGCCAATGGCCCCTGGGAACTGACCTTTGGTGGCAAGATCTATCAGACCGTGCAGGCGCGCGATCTGTGGAACAAGATCATGCAGTCGACCTATGATTATGCCGAACCCGGCGTGATCTTCATCGACCGCATCAACGATGCCAATAACCTTGGATACGCTGAAACCATCGCGGCGACCAACCCCTGTGGCGAACAGCCCCTGCCCCCCTACGGCGCCTGCCTGCTTGGCTCAATCAACCTGGCGAAGCTGATCTGGCATCCCTTCGACGCGGAAAAGGCGCATCTGTGTAATACGCAGCTAACCGAACTGGTCACCACTGCGGTCCGCATGATGGACAACGTCGTCGATGCCAGCCGCTTCCCGCTAGAGGCGCAGGCGCAGGAAGCCGCTGCCAAGCGCCGGATCGGGCTTGGGGTGACGGGGCTTGCCGATGCGCTGTTGATGCTGGGGCTGCGCTATGGGTCGGACGAGGCCGCCGCACAAACCAAGGAATGGATGAAGCAGATCGCCCATGTGGCCTATCGCGCTTCTGTGGATCTGGCGAAGGAACGCGGGGCCTTCCCACTGTTCGACGCAGACGCCTTCCTGGCATCCGGCAATATGAAGAACATGGACGAGGACCTGCGCGCCGACATCCGCGAGCACGGCATCCGCAACGCGCTTTTGACATCCATCGCGCCGACGGGGACCATTTCCCTCTATGCAGGCAATGTCAGCTCAGGCATCGAGCCGGTCTTTGCCTATGCCTATACCCGCAAGGTGCTGCAACGCGACGGCAGCCGGACGGAAGAGGAAGTGGTGGATTACGCCGTCAAGCTGTGGCGCGACCTGAAAGGCGATGCACCCCTGCCCGACTATTTCGTCAACGCCCAGACCCTGCCGCCCGCCGATCACGTCAAGATGCAGGCCGCCGCGCAGAAGTGGGTGGATTCGAGCATCTCCAAGACGATCAACTGCCCCGAAGATATCAGCTTTGAGGCGTTCAAGGACGTCTACATGCAGGCCTGGGACACGGGCTGTAAGGGTTGCACAACCTACCGCCCCAATGACGTGACGGGGTCTGTTCTGAGTGTGTCAGAGACCGAAGCCAAGCCGGCGGCTGAGCAACCCGACGCAGATGGCGATGTTGTCTATATCGCAGAACCGCTCGACCGCCCGCAGGAGCTGGAAGGCCATACCTACAAGCTCAAATGGCCGGATTCGAACCACGCGATCTACATCACCATCAACGATATCGTCATTGCGGGCCACCGCCGCCCGTTCGAGATTTTCATCAACTCCAAGAACATGGAACATTTCGCCTGGACCGTGGCGCTGACCCGGATGATTTCGGCGGTGTTCCGGCGCGGGGGGGATGTGTCCTTTGTGGTGGAAGAACTGAAGGCCGTCTTCGACCCGCGCGGGGGGGCATGGATGCAGGGCAAATACGTGCCCTCCATTCTGGCCGCCATCGGCGGGGTGATCGAGAAGCACCTGATTGCCATCGGATTCATCGGCGGCGAAGGCATGGGGCTGAAAACCGATCCGCAGGCCAAGGTCATGGCTATGGGAACCCCCGGATCGCGCGGCGCGGCCTGCCCGTCCTGCGGTGAATACGGAATGCGCATGGTCGAGGGCTGTATGACCTGCCCAAGCTGTGGCCATTCCAAATGCGCCTGAGCCTAGCCCTGTCCCCGATGCTGTGATAGTTTTGCCCTAATTCGACAGTAGACCGGGGCAAAACCGGTCACGGATAAGAGGCAGTACAATGTGGCAGGCAGTATGCCGGGCAGGAGCTATCCTGTGTGCAATTACACTTTTCACCCCGACGGCATCGGCCCAGGGCTATTTCGACGGGCGTGAAACGCTTGGCCAGGCACGGCTATTCACTAACGATCTGATCGGCGACGGGCGCGACCGCTGGCGGTCCGGGGCTTATGGCATCAGCACCGTGCGCGGTCCGGGCTGGTCCGGCCAGTTGCCTCTGCGCATGGGCGAGATCATGGAATACAGGTTTCGCGGCGAAGTGATCGCGCCAGCCAGCATCAGCAACCCCGCCCCCGGCGACCGGCTCTATGCTGGTGTGCTGTCGGTCGGCGCGCATACGCATTTCAGTTGGAGCGGCTTCGAAGTAGCCCTTGGCGCCGATATCGTGGCCATGGGCGAACAGACCGGCATCCGCCACCTGCAAGAGGTGGTGCATGACACCTTCAGCCTGCAAACCAGCCGGGTAGAAAGCTTTCAGGTCAATAACGGGTTCTACCTTCACGGCACCGCCGAAATTGGGCGCGAGTTTTCATTCGGCTCCGGACAGGTGCGCCCCTTTGTGGAGCTTCAGGCCGGGGTGGAAACGCTCGCCCGCGTCGGCTTAGACATGACATTCGGCGGCTACGGTCAGGGCGGGTTGCGGCTGCGCGATGTGACCACCGGCAACCGGATCAGCGCCATCGACAGCCCGGATGATCACGGATTTTCCCTGTTGCTTGGCGGCGACTACGCCTGGGTGGACAGCTCGCAGTATTTGCCATCCGATCGGGGCTATACTCCACAGGACACCCGCTACCGCCTGCGCGCCGGGGTGAACTATGCGTTTGGCCATTCCAACATCTTCTACGGGCTGACCTATCTGTCAGAGGAATTCGTGGGCCAAAGCGAAGGCCAGACCATCGGATCCGTTACCGTCGCATTGGAATTCTGAGACCCCGATTCGGACTTTTTTCGAATCGCAGGCGAATCACCCCCTTCCCAAGGTGATTCGCCTCTGCTAGATTCGGTCTACAGGGTGAGAAGCACTAATAAATACAGGCAGAATACTATGAGCACGGGCTATCGGGGCCTGACCATGATCGCGTGGTCGCAAACCCTGATCGACGGCGTACCGGCAGAAAATAACAATGAACTGGCCGAAGGAATGTCCTGGCGCTGGCAGGGCCGCGCTCTTCCTCTGGAAGGCGATGGCGCCGCGCTACTTCTGGGAGTCAGCGAGGATCACGCCGAGCTTCGTGTACGGGCCGCGCGGGTGGTGCGCAAATTGCTGCACCACCCCGCGCCCACCCCAAAACAAGACGCGGCGCTTGATGCCGACCCGCTGTTCGGCGATGCCTTCATGGTGGCTGATGGACCGCGCTTTTACACCATTGTGCCAGTGGCAACGGGCAAGGGACGCCTGCCGATCCTGATTTTCCCCGAGGCCATCCCGCCCGCAAATCGCGATCTGACCATCATTCGCGTGAACCAGCCGCGCCCGATGGCCGCCGTCGAAAGCGCCTCGGTCATTTGTTTCACCCCTGGAACACGACTGCGCACTGAACAAGGCGACGTAGCGATCGAAGACCTTGGTCCTGGCGACCGGGTGCTGACCAGCGACGACGGCCCGCAAGAGGTGGTGTGGACCGGTCAGCGCCGCATGTCGGGCGCGCGGCTGTTTGCCATGCCCGATCAAAGGCCCATCCGTATCCGTGAAGGCGCGCTCGGGCTGTACCGGCCTGACGCCGACCTTGTGGTTTCCCCAGAACACCGCGTCATCGTAAAGGGCGCCGTCGCCCGCGACCTGTGGGGCGAGCCAGAGGTTCTGGTCTCGGCTCGCGATCTGGTCAGCGACCGGCTGGTGACCGTCGATCACTCTATGCGGGAAACCTGGTATGTGCATCTGATGCTGGAACGCCATCAGGTTGTATGGGCCAACGGGCTTGAGGTTGAGACCTTCCATCCAGGATTTATGGGCCTGGACAATCTGGAGGGCAGTCAGCGGCGCAGCATGTTGTCGCTTTTCCCCGATCTGGCGGATGACCCGTTCAACTATGGCGCGCCGGCGCGGCGGATGCTGGACCGGGCAGAGGCTGCCATTCTTATGCACGGGTTCCGAAAGACCGCCGCCAGGCATTGACACCCCATACCGCATGTGTAAAACGCGCGCATCCCGGCAACCCGCTTGCCGGGGTTTTCATTGGTGTTGGTGGCCCCCGCAAGGGGATGCCTGTCGGGCCTCGGCCAAAGGACAACGCCCTTCGACACGTTAAGAAGGAGATCAGACGGTGACCAAACGCACCTCTGCCAAGTACAAAATCGACCGCCGGATGGGCGAAAACATCTGGGGTCGTCCGAAATCCCCGGTCAACCGCCGCGAATATGGCCCCGGCCAGCACGGCCAGCGCCGCAAGGGCAAGCTGTCTGACTTCGGTCTGCAGCTGCGCGCCAAGCAGAAGCTGAAAGGCTACTACGGCGACCTGACCGAAAAGCAATTCCGCCGCATCTTCGCAGACGCCGAGCGTCGCAAGGGCGACACCGGTGAAAACCTGATCGGCCTGCTGGAAAGCCGTCTGGACGCCGTCGTGTATCGCGCCAAGTTCGTCCCGACCGTCTTCGCCGCCCGCCAGTTCGTGAACCACGGCCACGTCACCGTGAACGGCAAGCGCGTCAACATCCCCTCCTACCGCGTGAAAGAGGGTGACATTGTTGAAGTGCGTGACAAGTCCAAGCAGCTGGCCGTCCTTCTGGAAGCTGTGCAACTGGCCGAGCGTGACGTTCCTGACTACATCGACGCCGACCATTCCAAGATGAAGGCCACCTTCGTCCGCACCCCCGGCCTGGGCGACGTGCCCTACCCGGTGATGATGGAACCGAACCTGGTCATCGAATACTACGCTCAGAACTAAGCGTCTGACGCGTCAAAATTACGGGGCCGCGCCGAAATCCGGTGCGGCCCTTTTTGCGTTCTGCCCCCGGAAAGAAGGATCCGCCGGACATGACCTACCCAGTTTACGCCCGCATCGATGGCCCCATTGTGATGATCGGTTTCGGCTCGATCGGCAAAGGCACCTGGCCACTCATCGAACGTCATTTCGACTATGACGCCGACAAGTTCACAGTGATCGAGCCTGACGAGGGGCAAGCCAACTTCCTTCGCCAGCACAAGCTGAACCACGTGCAGACCGCGATCACACCGGAAAACTACCGCGAGGTTCTGGGCGAGCTGCTGGAGCCGGGCAAGGGCTTCTGCGTCAATCTCAGCGTCGACACCTCCTCGCTCGATCTCATGCGATTCTGCCGCGAAATCGGGGTGCCTTATATCGACACTGTGGTTGAACCCTGGGCAGGCTATTACTTCGGCACCACCGACAATGCCGCGCGCACCAACTACGCATTGCGCCAGAAGGTGCGGGATGAGAAAGCCGCCAATCCCGGCGGCACCACCGCCGTCAGCTGCTGCGGGGCGAACCCCGGCATGGTCAGCTGGTTCGTGAAAGAGGCGCTTCTGACGCTCGCAAAGGATACCGGCCGCGAGGTGGAGGCTCCTGCCGATCGCGCCGGGTGGGGCAAGCTGATGCAGAGCCTTGGCGTGCAAGGTGTCCATATCGCGGAGCGTGACACCCAAGCCCGCCGCGTCCCCCGCCCGCGCGGGGTCTTCGTTAACACCTGGTCCGTCGAGGGCTTCATTTCTGAAGGCTTTCAGCCCGCTGAACTGGGTTGGGGCACGCATGAACCGTGGTTCCCCGAGAACGGTCATAGCCATGAATCAGGCTGCATGGCAGGCATTTGGCTGGATCGCCCCGGCGCAATCACACGTGTGCACACATGGTGCCCTACCCCGGGCCCGCAGTTTGGTTTCCTCGTCACCCATAACGAAGCGATCTCGATCTCGGACTATTACACCGTAGGCGACGCTGCCGCACCCGAGTATCGCCCGACCTGCCACTATGCTTACCATCCCTGCGATGACGCGGTTCTGTCGCTGCACGAGATGTTCGGATCCGGCCGCCAGCAAACCAAGCACCACATCCTGACCGAGGACGAAATCGTCGAGGGGATCGACGAACTTGGTGTGTTGCTCTACGGGCACGAAAAGAATGCGCTGTGGTTCGGCTCTCGTCTGTCGAATGAGGAAACCCGTGATCTGGCACCCTACCAAAACGCGACCGGGCTTCAGGTGACTTCTGCCGTTCTGGCCGGGATGGTCTGGGCTTTGGAAAACCCCAATGCCGGAATCGTGGAAGCCGACGAGATGGACCACGCCCGCTGTCTGGAAGTGCAGCGCCCCTACCTTGGCCCGGTCGAAGCGCATTACACCGACTGGACGCCCTTGCAAGATCGGTGGGAACTGTTCCCTGAGGATATCGATGAAAGCGAACCTTGGGCCTTCCGCAACGTTCTGGCCAGCTAAGCTTGGAAACAAGAAAAGCCGCCCCCGTAAGGGCGGCTTTTTCTTTACGGGCAGCTCTCAGGCCATGCGGCGATGCGACAGCTCTGCCGTGCGGTTTGCGCGGTGCTCCAGCCGCAGCACGATGCGATAGAGCACATCCGCCGCAATGGCACACAAGCGGCAGTGAAGTGTCGGGGTTCCGGATGTCATACGCTGTTCAAACTCGGCCTCGGTCCGGCCTCCGGCGCTGATGATCATGTGGTCGAGGGGCGTAATCTGGTTGGGGTTTGCATGGCGTGTCATCGGTGTGTTCCTTCGTGGCTGATCTCTGACACCGAAGCTATCCGGGCGGGCACCACACCGGCAAACGAGCGTTTCTCACGGGATGTGTTAGAATACCTAACCCATGATCGGAATCGCCCATGTCTCGCCGCCTACCCAACCTGAACCAATTGCGTGCATTCGAGGCCGCTGCAAGACGGCTCAGCTTCAAAGACGCCGCCGATGAGCTGAACGTCACGCACGCCGCGATCAGCCACCAGATCAAGGCGTTGGAGGCCGATCTTGGCCTGAAACTGTTCCACCGCATGACGCGCCGCGTAGAACTGACGGACCCGGCCCGAGATCTTGCCGCACGTCTGTCACGCGCTTTTGCCGAGATCCGCGCCGCCACAGAGGCCGCGACGGCCAAGGATCTGACAGGTGAGATCCGCATCTCGATGGCGCCCTATTTCGCGAACCGGGTCATCCTGCCCTACCTTGCGGATTTCCACGATCTCTATCCCGGTCTGCGCGTAATCCCAGAGATGTCCAGTGACGTGATCGACCTGCGTGGATCCGACTGTGATGCAGCAGTACGCTATGGCAATGGCGACTGGCCGGGCATGACCATAGTCAAGCTCTACGACGACATGCTTAGCGCGGTTGCGGCCCCTTCCCTGGTTTCGGGGCGGACTTTGCCGCTGACCTTGGAGGAGATTGCCAGGATGGTACTTGGGGACAACGCCTTGATGCCAGAGAAATGGCCCGAATATTTCGAGGCTGGTGGACTGACCGATCCCGGCCAATTGACCGTTGTCAGCTACCCCGACCGCGCCCGTGTAAATGACATGGCCATTTCCGGCGCTGGTGTTGCTCTGGTCGACCGGCATCTCTTTGCCGCAGATGTACAGGCAGGGCGCTTGCTGCAACTGAACCCGTTAGAGATTCAGTCAGAAAAGTCGATGTATGTGGTCTTTGCAGAAACCGAATATCCCGACCGGCGGGTATTGGCGTTTGCCAACTGGCTGAAGGGGCGCTTCAACGCTTAGGCCGGTTGTGCCAGGGTTCCGCCTTGGTTCAGCAGCCAACTCGTCACCATACCGCCCACCCACATGCACAACAGCGCCAGCCAAGCGGTTCCGACAAAGATCGACCCGCCAGTCACCCCGGCCCCAATGGCGCATCCGCCTGCCAGCATACCGCCCATCCCCATCAGCGCCGCGCCGATCAGCGCGCGGCTCATGTTGGCTGCCCCATCAAATCCCTGCAGCTTGAGCTCTCGCCCCCATGCCGCCGACAGAAATGCGCCAAGGAACACGCCGGGCACGAGGCCGATATCGAACTCCAGCGCCGGGCTGGAAGTGAGGAAGAACATCAAAGTGTGTGCCGAAGGGCCGGTAAAGGTCGCACTTTCTACCTGAACTGGGTCAAACGCTACCTGGCTCAGCGCAAAGGTCAGAACCCAGCCCGTCGCCACCGCAAATCCCACGCCAGAGGCGGTGAACAGAACGCGCAAGCTGACCCGGTTCTTACGCGCCAGCCACAGCGCGGCCAAGGCGAAGGCCAGACCGATCAGAAAGCCCGAGACCGGCGGTAGGTGCAGCGACGTCAACAGGTTGAAATTGGCACCCCCGGGGGTGATCCACAGGCCCGCGATCCAGTTGCGCACGGGCGCCAACCAGCCCTGCAAGGCCATTTGGGCCACCACGGCGAACACCAGCCCTGACACGAGCGACCGCATGTTCCCCGTCGCGGCGAGCACCAGCAACCGGCCAGAGCACCCGCGCGCCATGATCATGCCCACCCCAAACAGCAATCCGCCCACCACAGCACCCGAGACGGAGCCCGGCACAGCCATCATCCGCGCGTCCTCCGCGCGCATCAATCCCGACAGATCCGCCAGCTGCGTCCAGAACACTGCCGTTGAGAAAGCCAGCAACCAGACCGCCATGCGGCTGCCAAGCTGCCCTTTTGCGAACTCCACGACCGAAGCGCGCAAACAGAAGGATGACCGCTGCGCCGCGATCCCGAAAATCACGCCGGTGATCAACCCGAAGAAAGCAGCGGTCTGGGGTTCCCCGATCTGGTCGATGAGTGGGACGATATCCATGGTGGTCTCCTGCAACTTGGCCGCGGTGTGGCCGATTGCGGGGCGCACGGCCTTGACCTATGTCACATTCAAAGGTCGGAATGCGTTTTTTCCTCTCGTCAGCCCTGAAAAAACGGCCTAAGGCGGGGATATGACCCGTCCGTCACCTTTCCGCAGGATGTCCCTCGAAGACGCCAAGACCTTGCCCGTCTGGCGCCAACCGATTGGCCTTCTCGTGGTGATGGCCTTAGCAATGCCGATCGCCTTTGCCACATGGTCGGCGCTTCTGAACAACTTCGTCATCGAGGTTGCACAATTCGACGGGTCGGATATCGGATGGCTGCATACTGTCAGGGAGATACCAGGCTTCCTCGCCATCGGTGTGATCGCCCTGATCATGGTGATCCGCGAACAGGTGCTTGGGCTTCTGTCGCTGGCGCTACTCGGGATCGCAACGGCGATCACGGCGCAATTTCCCAGCTTCGGGGGAATCCTGATGGTGACGCTGCTCAGCTCCATCGGATTCCACTATTACGAAACGGTTAACCAGTCCCTCCAACTGCAATGGCTTGACAAGAAACGTGCACCGCAGACGCTTGGCTGGCTGGTCGCGGTGGCCTCTGGCGGGACGCTTGCTGCCTATGGGCTCATCATCCTCACATGGCGCGCCTATGACCTGAGCTTTTCCATCGTCTATTGGGTTGCGGGCGGGTTCACCCTGCTGATCGCATTGGCCTGCCTGGTGATCTTTCCACAATTCGAGGCCCCGAACCCACAGCGCAAGCAGTTCATCCTGCGCCGCCGCTACTGGCTCTATTATGCGCTACAGTTCATGTCTGGTGCACGGCGCCAGATATTCGTGGTCTTCGCCGGCTTCATGATGGTGGAGCGGTTCGGCTTCGACGTGCACGAGATCACCGCACTGTTCATGATTACCCTGGTCCTGAACATGATCTTCGCGCCACTTTTGGGCAAGATGGTCAGCCTGTTCGGGGAACGCGCCGCGCTGGTCATCGAATATGTCGGGTTGACCGGGGTCTTCCTGCTCTATGCCGGGATCTATTTCTTCGATTGGGGCGTGACGCTAGCGCTTGTGCTTTACGTGGTAGACCACCTGTTCTTCTCGCTGGCATTGGCGATCAAAACCTATTTCCAGAAGATCGCCGATCCCGGCGACATTGCCCCCACGGCGGCCGTGGCATTCACCATCAACCATATTGCGGCGGTGTTCTTGCCTGCCTCGCTCGGCTATCTGTGGCTGGTCTATCCCGGCGCGGTCTTCTCATTGGCCGCAGGCATGGCGATGGTGTCGACGCTGCTGGCCCTTCTCATCCCGCGGCACCCAGAAGCGGGCAATGAAACCATACTAAAGGCCCGCCAGCCCGCCCCGGCAGAATGATCAGGGTGCAGCCCGCGACGCGAGTCTTTTAGGTCCGCGCTTTCTCGAACGCGGTCCAGGCGGCCTCAAAGGCGTCGAAATCGAACCCTTCCGCGCGGGCTGGCTCAAGCACCAGTTTCTCGGTGTCCTGCATCTTCATGATGGCCGCTGCCAGCTGATCGACCACCTCCGGCGGGATCACCACTGCCCCGTGGCGATCGGCATGGATCAGATCACCCGGACGCACCTCCATCCCCATGATTTGAACGGGTTCGTTGATGCTGCGAACATGCACAAAACCATGGCTCGGCCCAATGCTACCAGCGACAACAGGAAAGTCGGGTGCCATATCGCCAAGGTCGCGCATGACGCCGTTGGTCAGTGCGCCAGACATGCCGAAGCCCTCGTGAATCGTGGTATTCACCTCGCCCCAATAGGCCCCTATTGCATTGGGGTAATCGAGATCTTCCACAACCGCGACGGACGGTTTCGGCCCCTCTGCCATCGCCTTGTAATAGGCCATGCGGCGGGCACGGATGGTGGCGGGGTCTTCGGCGGGGGGGGCGACCGCTGCAATCTGGGCGGTTACGGCATAGCCCACCATCACACCCGCGGGGTCATTTGTAAGCATCGTGCCCCGGGTGAAGGCGTTGAAGCCGCGCTTGCCTTGCGCCACTTCAATGGCGTTGCAGACCGTGGGGGTATCGACGCTGCGGAGCAGGGTCAGAAGAGCGTTGTCCATCAATCCTCCAGCCAGCGGATCAGGGCCGCCGTGGTTTTCTCAGGTTGTTCCAGCGTGGGCAGATGGCCCGCGTCTTCGATGATCTCGAGGCAGCTGTGTTGCAGCAAGCCATGCATCAACTCGTGGCGTTCCACAGGGCAGAGCGCATCATGACGGCCGCAAAGCACAAGCGCTTTTCCTGCGTAATTGCGTAAGGTTTCCTGCTGGTCCGGCCTATCGCGCAAGGCAATGGATTGATTGATAAAAACCTGCGGGCCAAGATCCAGCGCCATGTCCATGCAGAGATCGAGGATCTCTTGCTTTCGCGGGCTGTCGACGAGGTAGTTGGGCTTCATCTCGTCACGCATCACTTCGCGCAGGCGGCCCTCTTTCACGGCCGTCATCTGGGGGCCACGGCGCGCCTTCACCTCGTCAAGTTCAGCGCGGGGGTTCGTGTCCAGCAGGGCCAGCCGCTCGACACGATCAGGCGCTCGTCGCAACACCTCCATGGCGAGGATACCGCCCATGGACAACCCCGCCAAAGCAAATCTCGGCGGCGCGTTTTCCAGAACTTCTCGCGCAAGATCGGCCATGTTGCCGGCCCCACCCATCGGAGCCACCATCACGGCGCGTTGTCCTGAAAGCGCTGATATCTGTGGGAAAAACAGCCGGGCATCACACATCATGCCCGGCAAGAGCAGCAGTGGTAGCGTCATTGGCCCGCCAGCGCCGCACCGTCGGAGAGCGCCTTCAACTTGGCGTAAGCGATTTCCGGGTCAACCGCACCGAACCCCGCGAAGGTGCCGAAGCCGCAATCGCTGCCCGCGATCACCCGATCCGTGCCAACGATATCGGTAAAGCGTTGAATTCGCTGCGAAACAAGTTCCGGATGTTCCACGAAATTGGTCGTCGTATCGACCACGCCGGGCACAAGGATCTTGTCCTCGGGGATATCTGCCTTTCGGTCACGGAACACGGTCCATTCATGGCCATGGCGGGGGTTCGAAGTTTCGAACAGGACATAGCGCGATTTAGTCGACATCAGCGTGTCGAACATCTTCGACATCGGAATGTCGCAGCAATGGGGCCCTTCGTAATTTCCCCAGCAAATATGGACCCTTACGCGATCCTGCGGGACATCCTGAAGGGCATGGTTCAACGCTTCCACATGCATGTTGGCGACCTTCAGGAACTCATCATCCGACAAATCCGTAAACAACATATGTCTGGAGAGCGCGAGGTCCGGGCAATCGAGCTGCAAATCCAGGCCAGCGGCCACGATGGTCTCATATTCCGCTTTCATCGCATCGGCGAGCGCGGCCAGGTAAGCCTCCCTCGTTTTGTAGAAATCATTTTGTAAAAACAGGGAGATAACGCCGGGGCTGGCAGCGTTCATAAAACCGCGCGACACCCCGTGTTCCGCCATCGCGGCCTTGAGATTGGCGATGTCCTTTTCCAACTCGCCCTGCCCTTTTGACCGCACCTCACCGGTGCACATTGGCCGGGCATATTGAGGTGTGCCGCCATCGTCGGCTAAGCGCTTGAGAAAGCTGGGAAACATCTTCAGATCGGCAGGGGCGTTGCGCGGGCTGTCGCCGGAGAAGCCGGTGTAGCGATCCTTCACATAGGTCGCGTAGGAGATCTTTGACGTCTCACCGTCGGACACGATGTCGATCCCCGCATCCTTTTGTTTTTTAACGGTTTCAGAGACAGCCGACGTCATGCAGGCGTCAAAGGCTGCTTCCTCGTATGGCTCTTCCCGCTCTCGGGCGAAGATGAAGTCCACCACCTCCTGTGTGCGTGGTAGGCTGCCCACATGGGTCGTCAGAATCCGGGTCATTTGTTGTCTCCTCCCTGTCGAAAACAGAGGGGTGCCATGCGTACACCCCCTGTACACCCCCCCTGCAGACAGAACCGTGTCTTGCGGGTGGGTGGGATTGAAGCGGCCTCCAACGGGGCCACTCCTCAGATCGTTATTTGCCCGCCCAGGTCAGCCCCGCGGGATCGCCCGTAGCGACGATGTGGTACATCGCGGCCTCGCCCGTCATCGAGGGCACCGCGCTATGCGCCAGTCCTTCCGGTACGCTCATCGTGTCACCGGGAGCGAGCGTGGCGCTGCCGCCGTCCCAGTTCACCCGCCAATGGCCTTTCACCGGCATCAGAACAGAGGGCTTGTCGTGGCTGTGTTTGGCGTCGGTTGCCGAGCCACGCGTGATGAAATCGACCTCGAACCCCGGTTTGTCGCGCAAAAGCCCGATCTCGCCGATCACCTTGCAGGGTTTGCGGTCCGCCAGCGCCACCATGTCCCAGTAGCGGGCCACGTGGTTGGGCAGGACCTCTGCCGTGGTGGGTTCGGCCCGCTTCGCCAGATCCTCGGCGGACATAAGCGGCATGGGCTTCACGTCTTCGGGCAGCGCCTCACCTTTCTTGGTGTCATAAAGCTTGCCGGTTTCCGCCAGCACCAGCCCGTGGTCGGCAGCGTCCTCGATCACCTGCGGGGCCCACATGACCCCGCCGCCGGCATCGTCACCGCCCAGAATGGCCATGATCATCCCGTAATCGGTGCCGATATTCTCGAACCCGCGGAAAACGCCGGTGGGGATGTTGAAGATGTCACCCTCTTCCAGCGTCACCTCACCCGCCGTGCCATAGCGGCCCCAGAAGAAGCGCCAGCGCCCTGAGAGCACGAAGAACGCCTCTGCCGTGCGGTGATCATGCAAGCTGTTGCGGCATTTGGGTGGCTGGCCCGCCGCACCGATATTGAAGCCGTGCGGGATGGTGATGTGCACATGCTGATCGTGGCTTTCCGAGACGCCACCGCCGATGATTGTGAAGTTCTCCTTCTGGTCACTACCGGGCGTATGGGCGTCGATGAAGGCGGTCTTGCAGGGTTTGAGCTCGCCATAGCGGACGATGCGGGCTTCCATCTCTTGCGGGGTCATTTTGTTATCCTTTTTGAAACTGCGGGGTGGGTGAGGGCGCGGGTCAGCCCGTTCTCGGTGGCCGCAGGTTCAGACGCCTTGCGCGGCGGCTGGCGAGAAAGCCGTGAAGGCGCCTGAGCGCCAGAGTGGGGCGCAGCCTTGTCATTCGGCAGCCCCGGTGTGCAGCAGGATCTGCTTCCAGATCGCGGTTTCGTCGAACAGAGTGCATTCGCGGCGGATGCCATAAGGGCCGAATTCGGCGTGGCTGATCCCAAGCACATAGATCTCGGCCCCGGTCGGTTTGCCGAAACTGCCCCAGCCTTCGTGTTTGCCATGAAGCGCCCAGCGGATCGCGGCGCGGGGCGGCATCAGGGGGTCGTCCCGTCCGATCTGGTGGTCGATGGTAAAGCTTGCATTTGGCAGCGCCGCGCGCAGGCCCATCCAGAAGCCATCAGCCGAGTCCCAGGAATGCCCTGTTACGCCGCCGGGATATTCGGTCTGCACTGCACGGTCGTATTCACGCGGGATCGCGGCCATGTCAGCGCCCATGATCCGGGTCAGGATATCGGCGTAACGCTGACCCCATTCACTGTCATTTCCGCGCCCCTTGTAAGGGCCTGCCACATCATTGGCGGGGGACAGCGGTTGGACGGCCTGCTCTGGCCCGCCCTCGGACTTGATCAGCGCGCGGGCGTATTTCTTGGGCGTCCAGCCCATCTGGCGCACGATTGCGCCCTGATCGCGGACCAGCCATTCGTCATTGATCTGGTTGTTGATCGCGTGGCAGTCGGCGATGACCCGGTAGAAAAGCTTGCGGCCAGTTGCCTTGCCATAAACACCGTCACACGCATGGGTGGCCATGGTCAGAATGCGGTGCGAAGACAGCATCCCCTCCTCGGGCGTGCCAGACCAGATCACGTCCTCGCCCAGAAGCTGCCGGTCGGGAAATTCCGCCAAGGTCGCCATGGTCGCGCCAATCACGCCCTGATTGCCAATGACGACCGATCCGGGGCTGCGCACCACGATGTCCTGTGCGTAGTAGTCATGCAGCGTGGCGATGCCGCGACTTTCCCAGATCTCGTGCGTGATGCCGAGGATGTAGTCGGGGAAGTCAGCAAACTTGGGGTCAAACCCTTTCATGAAGTCCATCCTTCGGGAATGCGGGCCGAGCCGCGAATGATAAGCGGGCCGTCGATGGCGACCCGGCGAGCGGGCATATTGGGCGTTTCGATCCGGGCCAGCATTGTGCGTACGGTTTCCTCCACCATCCGGTTAGCGGGCTGGCGCAGGGTGGTCAGGTCATAGCTGGGCCAGGCAGAGATGATCACGTCGTCATAGCCGACGACCGAAACGTCCTCGGGGATGCGAAGCTTCAATTCAAAGCGCAGAACATCCATCACGGCGAAGGCCATATGATCATTTGCGACGAAGACCGCGTCGGGGCGATCGTCGGTGTCGAACAGCAGCCGCGCGGCGGCCTGCGCCTGATCGGTGTGGAAATTGCCCTCGGCCCGGGAATGGAGCGCAAGGCCCGCAGCCGCCAGCCCCTCAAGGAATCCCTTTTCGCGGTCGCGCTGAGTAGAGGCCCCTTCCCAGCCCGCGATATGGGCAATCTTGCGATGGCCGCCCGCGACGAGGAACTCAGCCAGCTTGCGCCCGCCGGCCACGTTGTCGGAAGCCACGCCGGACAGCGTTTCATCATCCTGCAAACGGTTGAACAGCACGACCGGAACGCCAGCCGCCTCGCATCGGCGCGTCAGGTCGGACGACATGGCAACCGAGGCGAGGATGATGCCGTCGACCTGGTAGTCGAGAATCTCATCCATCACGCTGTCGATATTGTCGGCGGTATTGGACGCCATGAAGATCAGCACGTGATACCCCTGCGCCTGAAGCGCATTAGACAGCTTTTCCAGAACTTCCGGATAAAAGTGGTTTTCCAGATAGGCCACCACCAGCCCGATGATGCGGGACCGGCCGGTGATCATTGCGCGGGCCAGAATATTGGGGCGGTAGCCCAATTCACGCGCCGCGGTGCGCACCTTCTCAGCCGTTTTGGCGGAAACCGACGCGCCGGGCGTGAAGACACGGCTGACCGCGCTTTGGCTGACGCCCGCGCGTTCCGCGACTTGCAGGGATGTGATCTTTTCCGCCATCAGTCTGCCGTCCACCCACCGTCCACCATCAACGCCGAGCCGGTGATAAGCGCCGAGGCGTCAGAGGCCAGAAAGACCACCGCGCCCATGATATCCTCGACCTCGCCCGGACGGCCCAGTTTGATCTTGTCCCGGATCCACGCCGCCCGTTCAGGATTGTCGAAGGTCGCTTGTGTCAGGGGTGTCAGAATGAAGGTCGGGCAGATCGTGTTGACGCGGATGCTGTGTGGCCCCCATTCGATCGCCATCGACTTGGTAAAGCCCTCGACCGCGTGTTTGGTGGCCGAGTAAACGGTGCGGTCGATGCCGCCCACATGGCCCATCTGCGAGGAGATATTGATCAGCGAGCCGGGGCGACCCGCCTCGATCAGCCCTCGCGCCACAGCACGGGTCAGGAAATAGGCGCCCTTGATATTGATGCCCGAGACCGCATCGAACCGGTCCTCGGTCGTGTCGAGCGCCGCTGCGGGCAAGCCCATCCCGGCGGAGTTCACCAGCACATCGAAGGGGCCGTGCCGGGCCACCAGCGCCTCGGTCGCGGCAACGTCCGCAACGTCCATTTCCAACGCCTCGGCGCTGTGCCCCGCGCTGGTCATTTCGGCAACCAGATCGGCCAGTTTGCCCGCCGACCGCG
>NZ_JBPBBA010000036.1:0-41912 GCF_050896395.1 Nioella aestuarii
CAAGGCGCCGACGACCAGACCGGCGGCAATGCCTTCGGCCTCGCTCACGTCATCATCGGCCACGCCGGCCAGCGCGCCGATGCCCGCGCCAAGCGTGGCGCTGCCCGCTGTCTGGCGGTCGAACTGGCGTTGATTGGCGGCAAGCGTCTGGCAATCGTGCAGGTCGCTCGAATAGGCGGCGCTCGGCTCTCCGTCGAGAATGGGCGCGTAATTCGCCCCGCTCTCGGCGCAGGCAGAGACCAATGCGGCGATCATCAGGGAAGAGAGGGGCAGAACAGGTTTCAAGGAAAGTTATCCTTTTCAGAGTTTCATGAGTGGAGAGAGGAAAGGGAAGGGGTGAACCGGCAGGTGCGCGGGCCGGTCGGGCAGGCCCATATCTGCGCGCAGTCGGTCGGGCAGGGCGGAAAGCGGGCAGGCCCAAACCGCAAAGCGCCGCCGAGACAGGCGGGTGATCAGGCAGGATTTCATGACGACTTTCCTTTGGATATTTCGATGACAGCGACCTAGGCTGCAGCCTGCGTCCTCGCCATGACCTGGCGTTCCAGCCTGTTGGCAATTCGTGCCAGCGCGGCTAGGTCTGGGACAAAGTGATTGGAATGACGACATGATTGCAGCGACAGGCCCCACGGCAGCGGCGGGGATCGTGAAGGGGTTTCTGGATTACGCAGTGGCGCAGGGCGCGAACCGGGATGGTTTGCTTTCGGCCTCGGGGCTGGCCGGCACGGATCTGTCCGATCAGGATGCGCGGGTGTCACTAGGGGCCTACAAGGCGCTGATCGAGGCGGGCTGTGCGGCCACAGGGGACGGGGCGCTTTCCATTCGTTACAGCCTTGGCACCAAGCTGGAGGAGGTCTCGATCGTCGGGTTGATCGTGCATTCCTCAGCCTCGATGGCGGATTCGATGGTGCAGCTCAACCGCTATGCCAAGCTGATTGTGGAGCTCGACATCATGAACGGTGCGGAACGCTATAGCGTCAGCCCGGAAAACGGGCAGATCTGGATTGTCGACAACCGGCCAGATCCGAACAGCTTTCCTGCGCTGACCGAAACCGCCTTTGCCCGGTTCATCGGAGAGTTCCGGCGCAGCTTTCCAAAGGCGGATTTCGCGCTGGAGATGGAGGTGAGCTATCCCGCCCCGCCACATGCCGCTGCCTATGAGGAGCTCTACCGCGTGCCCGTCCGCTTCGGCGCGGCGCGCAATGCGATCCGCATTGACCCCACATGGCTGGAGGTCGAATGGGAGGACACCAGCCGCTATGTCTTTGGCATCTTCGCCAGCCGCGCCGATCAATTGCTGGAGGATCTGTCACGCGACGGGTCAGTCAAGGCGCAAGTGGAAACGCGGCTTATGGCGATCCTGCACGAGGGTGAGATCTCGATGGACAGGATGGCGCAGGATCTGGGGATGAGCCGGCAGACCCTTTATCGCCGTCTAAAGGAAGAAGGGGCCACTTTTGGTGGAATCCATGATGCGCTGCGCAGGCGGATGGCCTGTGACTACCTGTCGGCGCGCAAGGTTTCGGTTAACCAGACGGCCTATCTGGTGGGGTTTTCGGAACCATCCTCCTTCGTGCGGGCCTTTCGCCGCTGGACGGGCCAGACACCGAGCGACTTCCGCGCTGCCTGAGGGAATAAAAAAAACGGCACCCCGGAAGATGCCGTTTTCAGGTCTCTGCTCGCGCCTCGCTGTGATGCGCGGCGAACATCAGGCTTATGCTGCCGCGTCCGCGGCGTCGCCTTCTTCTTCCCGACGGGCGAGGATGAACTTGTAGAGCGCGTTGGCGCCCATCGTGCAGCATACGACAGTGGCGATGCATGCCAGATAAAGGGTCATTCTGTATCTCCTTGCTAATATGGGTTCCGGGAATTTGGCGTGGCTTTGTGGCAGGTTCACGGCGCGGACGGGGAAAATGGAGAGCATTTTTGCTGTGCAGTTGGGGCGACATGCTGAATAGTGAAACGGGCTGAAAACCGCACTACCGGCATCTAGGATCCACCGGACGCACTTGAGAGAGAAGGTATGCTGAGGGCTTTTCACTGTAGCGGCAGGGCTTTGGTCGACGCGCCTCCTTCGGCGGCGATCTGGGTCGATCTGTTCCAACCGTCAGAGGAAGAAACGGCAGCGCTGCGCGGGCTTGGCATTGCGGTGCCGAGTCTTGCAGAAATGGAAGAGATCGAGCTGTCCAACCGGCTCTACCGAGACGAAGAGACGGAAGTTCTGACTGTGGTGCTGACCGGAGAGGATGACAGCGGCACGCAGATCGTGGCGCCGGTAGCGTTCATTCTGACGCCCGAGCGCCTGGTCACAGTGCGTCATCACCAACCACGACCCTTTTCTACCTATCCGGGTCGCGCCGGGCATTCATCAGCCGGAATCGACAGCCCCGAACGGCTTTTCCTGGGCCTGGCCCAAGAAATCGTGGCGCGTCTGGCGGATCTGCTGGAGGGCGCTGGGCGGGTCCTGGACGTCACGGCCCGGCGGGTATTTTCAGGTCAGACGAGCAGCGATGCACATGCGCTGCAAGAAACGTTGCGTGAGGTGGGACAGCAGGGCGAAGCGATCGGGCGGATCCGGCTGGCGTTGCTGACGTTTGAACGGGCGCTCAGCTTTTTCGGATCCAGTGATCGCGACGCGGCAGTATCGGCGCTGATAGGTGGGTTGATGCGAGATATTGAGGCGCTGTCGGAACACAGCGATTACCTGTCGTCGCGCATTGAACTGACCGTGGATGCAACGCTTGGGATGATCACTCTGGTACAGAACTCCACGGTGCGCATCTTCTCGGTGGTGGCGGTACTGTTCCTGCCACCAACTTTGGTCGCGTCGATCTACGGGATGAATTTCGCGGTGATGCCGGAACTGAGCCAGACGTGGGGTTATCCGGCGGCGCTGCTTTTGATGCTGGCCTCGGCGGTTGGCTGCTATGTGGTGTTCAAATGGAAGAAGTGGCTATGATCAGCCAAGCATCCGGCGGAAGAGTCGGATGGGCAACACGCTGCCAAGCCGGAAGAAGGTGGCCATCGGCCAGGGGAAGGACTTGGCGAAACGGCGCGATGTCATCGCCTTGAGCGTCCGCGCGGCGGCATCCTCGGACGACAGGATGAAGGGCATGTCGAAGCTGTTCTTTTCGGTCAGCCGGGTCTTGATGAAGCCGGGGTTGATCTGCTGGACCCTTACACCGGTGCCGCGCAGGTCCATGTAAAGATTCTCCGCCAGCTGCATCAGTGCGCCCTTGCTGGCGCTGTAGCCGATGGCGCCGGGCAGCCCCCGGAACCCGGCAAGCGAACCGATTAGCACGATATGCCCGGTACCGCGTGCGGCCATGCCCGGCACCACATGGCCAAGGGTGCGCAGGGCACCGGTGAAGTTGACCTCTGAGACAACAAGTGCCTGATCGACGTCCCAATCCTGCGCGCGCATCGGCTCATAGGCCCCTGCGCAGTAGATCACGCCGTCGATGTCGCCCAGTTCCGCCACGGCCGCCTTAACCGACGCGCTGTCGGTCACGTCCATCGGAAGCGCTCGGGCGTGGGGCAGGGAAGAGGCGAGCGTCTCCAACCGGTCCGCATTTCGCGCCGACAGGATCATATGCGCGCCTTCAGCCGCCATCAGCCGGGCCAGTGCACGGCCAAGCCCTTCGGAGGCCCCGATCAGCCAATAGGTTTTTCCGGTAAACATGTCAGGCGGCGGGGCGCATGGTGGCGATCAGCTCTGCCACCCGCAGCCCGTATTTGCGCATTTCAGACCTGTTCATGATCACGCCATTGTCCATCAGGTACATCCAGTCCGTGACGTCGAGAACATGGCCACCCGCGTCCTGGGACAGCTTCAGCCGGTAGGTCATGCGCACCGTCGCGCCCGACACCACGCCGCGCCCGGTGCCGATGATGTCATCGGCGGTGGCGGTGAAGGTTCCGTCATTGGCCACGTTGAGAAACCATTTGCGGTCCTGCGTGCCGCCGCCTGCATAGCGGAAATGCTCGGCCAGTGTGCCGGTCGCTCCTGTCCATTCCCCCTGCATATCCGCGGTAAACCGAGAGGTGACGGTGCCAAGCGGGCCATAGATCACACCCTCGCAATGGATGGGGCCGTTCAGATGGCGGCGGATGTCGAAATCGGGGCCAGTATGTGCGTAGGACTCGGGCGTTTGGCGGCGAAAGCTGAACCGCGCGCGGAACACAAGCCAGAGGACAAGTGTCAGGGCAAGCGCTGCAAGAACATAGGTCATCGGTTCGCCCCCCCGGCATGGGCCAGCGCAACCTGATGAACACCGGTCTGACCGGTCAGGAATGCCGCCGTGCATGACCCGAGATAAAAACGCCACCCGCGCAGGAATTCTTCCGGCAGGCCAAGGCGGGCAATGCGGCGGTTCTCGGCTTCCATTCGGGTTTGCCATGCTTTGGTGGTGGCCGCGTAGTGGTGCCCGAAGGCGAAATCATCGACGACCTCAAGCCCCGCCTGCGCCGCCTGCGCCCGGATCACGCCCGGTGACAACAACATGCCGCCGGGAAAGATGTGCGACCGGATGAAATCGGACCCACGCCGATAGATGCCGAAATAGTCGTCGGGCACGGTGATGACCTGCAATACCGCGCGGCCCCCATCGGCCAGCCGATCCTTCAGCGCGCCGAAATAGATGGGCCAGTAGCGTTCGCCGACGGCTTCGACCATCTCGATCGACACGATATTGTCGAAACGTCCGCGTGTGTCCCGGTAATCTTGAAGGCGGATCTCGGCCCGGCCATCAAGGCGGGCATCGGCATATCCCTTTTGGCTGGGGGACAGCGTTAGCCCGGTGACACTGTGCCCCCGGTCGGCGGCGGCTTCGGCAAACCCGCCCCAACCACATCCGATCTCCAGCACGCTTTCGCCGCTGAGCTGATCGAGGATACGCGTGTTCTTGCGGTCTTGTGCGCGGGCAAGGTCGCTGTCGCCATCGGCAAAGAGCGCCGAAGAGTAGGTCATCCCCCGGTCAAGCCACAGAGAATAGAATTCGTTGCCCACATCGTAATGCTTGCGAATGTTGCGCGCGGCCCCGGTCCGCGAATTGGCCCGCATCACGGTGTTGAGCAGCCGATACCCGATACGCGCCCAGAAGCCGCCATAGACGAAGCTTTCCAGCCGGTCCATGTTCTGAAGCGCGACCTGGCACAGGTCTGAAACCGAGGGTGTATCCCACAGTCCCGCAATATAGGTTTCGCCGAACCCAATGTCGCCTTTGGCGGCGCAGGCGGTGACGACGGACCAATCGCGGATCACCATTTCAGCTTCGGGCAGACCCTGGCCAAAATCGTAGATCTCGCCTTCGGGGGTGCGCAGACGCAGGCTGCCATTGGTGATCTGGCCGCAGCTTTCCAGAAAGTCGCGTTTCACTCGGGCGGTCAGGAACAGCATCAGCTTACCTCTTCAGTGGGGGCGTCGGGGCGGGGGCGGTAGAGCGCCCCTTTGAGTTTCAGGCGAAGCGCGTGCCAGTGGATCAGAACCCATGTCCGCGCGGTGCCCGCCGGGCGGCGCATGGCAGCGGCCAGCAGCGTGGTATTTGTCATTGGGCGGCGCAGGCCGGTCAGGGTGGCGATGACGCCCTCGGGTCCGTTTTCATGGCCGATGCGGATGGCGATCCGGTCAGGGGTGATGCGGAACTGAAAGCGGTAGCCGCCGCGGATTTCCTGAAAGGGTGAGACATGCATCAGCTTTTCTGCCTCCAGCACATCCTGGGGTTGGATCGGGGTGAATCCGCCATGTGCGGACAGATAGCTGTGCCGGTCGCCGAAGGTGTTGGTGACCTCTGATATTACCGCGACCAGATCGTCGCCCCGAAAGGCCAGCCAAAAGCTGACCGGGTTGAAGACCCGGCCAAGGAAAGCGGGTTGAGTGAGCAGCAGGATGCGCGCGCCCGTCAGGCCGCGGTCTGCCAGCACCTCTTGCGCCCAGGCCACCCCGCGCCCTTCGCCCGGCGCGCCGCCGTGGTGACGGTCCTGAACGGAATAAAGCCCCGCGCCATTCCGGGCGAAAAGCGCGGGGCCGTCGCGGCTTTCGGGGTCGATCAGCACAAAATCCACCTCATGGGTGAATGTATGCCGAATGCCCCCGCGCCGCGCATGGGTGGTCTGGCTTTGCAGATGTTCTGGCCAGTGGCTCATGCCGCCATCACCTGCTGGTCCTGCAACGCACGCGCAATGCGCACCGCGCTGGCGAACCCATCCTCGTGAAAGCCGTGGCGCGTATAGGCCCCAGCAAACCACGTGTTGTTGCGCCCCTGCATGTCGCGCAGCTGCCCCTGCGCGCGCAGCGCGGCAAGGTCGAAGACCGGATGGGCAAAGGTGTTCTGGTCATAAACCAGCTCTTCGCGGATCGAGCGGGCGGGATTGAGCGTGATGAAATGCGGGTCATCCTCGGGGATGTTTTGCAGCCGGTTCATCCAGTAGCTGACGCCGATGCGGGTGCTGTCTGCGGTTTTTTCTGCCTGATAGACCCAGGACGACCAGACCTTGCGCCGCTTGGGCATCTGCGCCGGGTCGCGATGCAGCCAGACTTCGTTATCCTGAAACCGGATCGCCGACAGCGCCTGTTGTTCTTCCTTGGTGGGCCGGTCCAGAAGGCGCAGGGCCTGATCGGAGTGGCAGGCGAAGATGACATGATCGAACACCTCTGCCGCGCCATCCGTAACGACTGTGGATGCACCACCCGACCGGCGCACCGTTTTCACTGGCTGGCTAATGCGCAAATCGGTGCCCGTTTCACGAAGATACGCCTCTAACCGGCTGACATATTCGCGGCTGCCGCCATCCACCGTCCACCACTGATGCTGGCCATGTGTCGACATCAACGCATGGTTTCGGAAGAACTGCACCAGCGCCTTGGCCGGGAAGGAGAGGATCTGTTCCGGCGGGGTGGACCAGATCGCGCCAGACAGCGGCACGAGGTAGTAATCGCGGAACCAGCGGCCCAGTTTCAGGTCACGCATCAGGTCGGCAATGGTGGCGCTGTCGTCTTTGGCCAGTTCCTCGGCCCGCGCATTGAAGCGCAGGATATCACGCAGCATCCGCAGGAAACCGGGGCGCGCAAGGTTCGATCGCTGCGCCAAAAGCGCGTCGAGATCCTTCAGCCCGTATTCGATGCGGCCATTGTCCACCGTCGCGCCGAAGCTCATGTCGCTTTTGGCCACGGGCACGTCCAGATCCTGAAACATGCGTGTCATGTGCGGATAGTTTGCGTAGTTGAAGACGATGAACCCGGTATCGACCGGCTGATCCCCGTTCTTACCAGCCATCACGGTGCGTGCATGTCCGCCAAGGCGCGGTTCGGCTTCATAGAGTGTCACCGCATCCGTACGCGACAGCAGCCACGCGGCTGCAAGCCCCGAAATGCCGCCACCGATAATGGCAATGCGGCGGGCGGGGCGGAAAGGGGCGTCAAAGGACATGAGGATCTCCGTCAAGGTCGGTTGTCATGGATACGGGCTGGCAAAAAGATCGGATCAAAAATGATCCACAAATTGCGCCGCTGCGTAGAAGTCGTATGTTGATGACGGCTGATATGACACGGGGCGATGCAACGGCGCGGAAACGGCGTCCGGCGCGGCCTGTGCAAGGGAACGGGAAAGCCGTGGTCAAAGGGCAGGATATTTCGGATCAGACCGTGTGGATGCTTGCGGTGCGTGATGTGCGCGACAAGGCGGCTTTTGCGCAGCTTTTCGACTTCTATGCACCGCGTCTGAAGGGGTTCGTCATGCGCGGCGGGATGGATGCGGCGCTGGCCGAAGAGATCGTGCAGGACGTCATGCTGACGGTCTGGCACAAGGCCGCGCAGTTCGATCCGGAACGGGCGCAGGTGTCGGGCTGGATCTATCAGATCACACGCAACCGCCAGATCGACACGATCCGTCGTACCGGAAGGGCCATGCCTGAGGAATTGAAGCATGAAGACGAGCACGAGCCCGACGCCGGGCAGGTGTTGGCGATGGAACAGGAAGCAGGAAAGTTGAAACAGGCGCTCAGCCGCCTAAAACCAGATCAACGCGCGATGATCGAGAAAGCCTATCTTGGCGATCTGACACATCAGGAAATCCGCGAACAGACAGGGTTGCCGCTTGGCACCATCAAATCCCGCATCCGGCTGGGGCTGGACCGGCTGCGCCATGAGTTGAAAGAGCTACGAGAGCCATGAGTAACATCACCCATCACATCCCCGAGCCGATGCTCGCGGCCTATGCTGCCGGGACTTTGCCGCCGGTGTTCGAAACCGTCGTGGCGACGCATGTGTCCATGTGCGCGGCCTGCCGGGCAGGTATGCAGGCGCATGAAGTCGCTGGCGGCGCGGTGCTGGAAGCGGGCGACGGGGCCGATCTGTCCGACGCGCTGAAGACCGACGTGCTTGCGCTGCTGGACGGGCCCGCGCCTGAAGACCGCCCCGCGCCGAAGCGTAAGGGCATTTATCCCGGCCCGGTTATCGCAGCGCTGAAAGATCGCGAGCCGCGCTGGAAAAGCCTCGGCATGGGGGTGCGCCAGTCGATCCTTATGGATGGGCCCGAAGGCAGCCTGCGGCTGTTGCACATCCCGCCGGGGCGCGCGGTGCCCGATCATGGCCATAACGGGATCGAGATGACATTGGTCCTGCAAGGCAGCTTTGCCGATGAAACCGGCACTTTCGGCGTCGGAGATCTGGAGGTTGCGGACGAGGAGCTGGAACACACCCCGGTAGCGGGACAGGGCCTGCCCTGCATCTGCCTTGCCGCAACGGACGCGCCCTTGCGGTTCCGCACGCTGGTTCCGCGCCTGTTGCAGCCGCTTTTCCGGATCTGACATCCGCGTAGGGTGGGCAGTGTGCCCACCCTCCTTCTATCCCCTCAGCCGAATATCTGCGGTGCGGGCATGGCCTTCCATGCCTTCCAGCCGGGAAATCCGCGCGGCCGCCTCGGCCACAGGCCGCGCGCCCTCTGCCGTGGCTCGCTGCCAGGTGACGGTTTTCAGGAACTTGTGGACGGACAGCCCGCCCGTATAGCGCGCGGCACCCGAGGTGGGCAGCACGTGGTTCGGGCCTGCGCATTTGTCGCCGAAGGCCACTGTCGTTTCCGCCCCCAGAAACAGCGAGCCATAGACCCGCAGCCGGTTCAGCCACCAATCCAGCCCCTCGGCCTGCACATGCAAATGTTCGGGCGCATAGCGGTCGGCGGTACGGGCCATCTCTTCGAAACTGTCGCACAGGATGATCTCGCCATGGCGCGCCCAGGCCTGCCTTGCGTTTTCCGCATTGGGCTCGGGCAGGGTTTCGATCAAGCCGGGAACCATAGCCAGAACGCTTTGCGCCAGCGTGGCGTCATTCGTCACCAGCCACACAGGCGAGTTATAGCCATGCTCGGCCTTTCCAACCAGATCCCAGGCCACGGTTTCGGGATTGGCCTTGGTATCTGCGATAACCATGCTGTCGGTCGGGCCTGCCACCATGTCGATGCCGATCGGGCCAAAAAGCTGCCGCTTCGCCTCGGCCACATACTGGTTGCCCGGCCCCACCAGAATATCCGCCCCTGGCAGGCCGAAATGGCCATGCGCCATGGCCGCCACCGCCTGCACCCCGCCAAGCGCCAGGATCGCGTCGGCGCCCGCAAGGTCCATGGTGAAGACGATGGCATCGGGGATGCCCTGACCCGGCTTGGCCGGTGACGTCGCGGTGATATGCGGCACGCCCGCCACCTTGGCGGTGGTGATCGTCATCAGGGCCGAGGCCACATGCGCATAGCGCCCGCCCGGCACATAACAGCCCGCCGCCGACACGGGGATCAACCGCTGCCCCGCCACCAGCCCCGGCGCCAGCTCGATCTCGCAATCCGTGACCGAGGCGCGCTGCGCTTCGGCAAAGCGGCGGATATTGTCGTGGGCGTAACGTATGTCCTGCTTGACCGCGTCCGGCACACGGGCGATGGCGCGGGCGCGGTCGTCGTCCGAAAGTAGAATGTCCCCCTCCCACCGGTCGAACTGAGCGGCCATGCGGCGGACGGCCACTTCGCCCTCGGTCTCGATCACCCGCAGCATCAGCGCGACCTGATCGGCCAGATCGCGCGTGTCCGCTCGGTCCGTTGCGACCGCCTGCTTGATGTAGGAAATGGTCATAAGCTGCGCTCCAACAGGGCTGAAGATACCCATCCTGAATGTGGGAAAATCAGAATTTCGTCAATAAAATTAGTACATTAGAGCCTTCATTTCGATTTTCTGGAATTCCGGTTTTCAGACCCTGAAACCCAGATCGCCAAACCGGCGAGAGTCAAAAAAGAATATTTCACTTTCTTCCCAAGGATCGCGGCTTAGGGTGCGTCCAAGGATAGACATGCGCATGAGTGTAAGTGATCAGGACCTGGCCCTGGCGGCTGCCGGTGGCGACGAAGCGGCGTTCGAGGCGCTGCTCGCGCGCAACTATGACCGGCTGTTTGCATTGTGCTTTCGTCTCACCGGATCGCGGGCAGAGGCAGAGGATCTGACGCAGGATATCTGCGCTGCGCTGCCCGCCAAGCTCGCCAGCTACCGGGGGCAAGCGCAGGTGACGACATGGCTGTACCGTGTGGCGGTGAATGCCGCGACCGACCGCCGGCGCCGTGCCGCCGCCCATGCCCGCGCGGCAGAAGGCTGGGGTGATTGGGAAGTGAACCGCCGCAAGGCCGCCGCCGAGGATAGCGAACAGGTCGCTTGGCTCTATCGCGCCATGGCGCAGCTCTCTGACAGCCTGCGCGACACGCTGGCCCTTGTGCTCGACGACCTGACCCATGCCGAGGTGGCCGAGATCCTGGGTGTTTCCGAGGGCACGATCAGCTGGCGCATATCCGAGGCCAAAAAGGCGCTCGCCCGTATTCGCAACGAGGAGGAGTCAGCATGACCCCCCGCAATGATGATTTCGATCTGGACGACCTGAAGTCGGCCATGACAGCGGCCACCCCGGCCGCCGATCCCGCGCGCCGCGCCGAAAATCTGGCGCTGGCGAAAAAAAATTATGAAGCGACCCAAGGATCGCGGGCCGAGGCCCGTCAAAGCTCTGATCGTCCCCAAACGGGGGGCTTTTTCAAAGGAGCTTTTGACATGCTGATTTCACGAACTGCCCTTGGCGGATTGACCGCCACCACCGCCATCGTCG
This sequence comes from Nioella aestuarii, assembly GCF_050896395.1. NCBI lineage: Bacteria > Pseudomonadati > Pseudomonadota > Alphaproteobacteria > Rhodobacterales > Paracoccaceae > Nioella > Nioella aestuarii. The sequence continues at coordinate 11,120 of NZ_JBPBBA010000036.1, forward strand.
CCGTTGGCTTCCTGTTTCTCAGCCCGCAGGGGCAAAACCTGCTGCGCCCGCCCGTTGACACTGGTCCGGTGATTTCCGAGCCCGAGGTTGTTCTGGGCGTTGACCGGGAAGTTGCGGATGCCAGTGACGCCGATATCTCGGGCGATGTCATCATCGCCGAAACCGCGACCGAACGCCCGAGCGAGGCAGCGCAGGAGACGGCAGGGGAAGGCCGCCTGCAATTGTCTGATGTCCAGGCCGAGCCCATGGCACCCCCGTCCCCCGCCCCGACGGACGGTCTGCTCAGCCTGTATTCTAGCGGCGATGCCGGGGGTGGTGCCTTCCAGCAGCAGGGCTACGGAAACACCGCTGTGATGAACTCTCGTGGCACGCTGGCCCCCGGTGTCGTGGGGGGGCTCGTCGCCTCGCCCGACATGATCGCTCCGCCCGAGGCCGATACCGAGGAGTTTGCCAACGAAGACGACAACCCCCTGCGCATCACGGCGGAGGACCCGGTCTCGACCTTCTCGATTGACGTGGACACGGCCTCGTGGTCGCTTCTGCGTTCCTCGCTCAACCGGGGCCAGATGCCGAACCCCGATGCCGTACGCATAGAGGAGATGATCAACTATTTCCCCTATGACTACGCTGCCCCCGATGCGGACGATGCCAGCCCCTTCCGCCCCACGGTGAACGTCTTTGAAACCCCGTGGAACCCGGACACACGGCTGGTCCGCATCGGTTTGCAAGGGGAACTTCCTGCCATCGACGACCGCCCGCCGCTCAACCTCGTGTTCCTCATCGACACTTCAGGGTCGATGAACGATCCGAGCAAACTGCCGCTTCTCATCCAGTCCTTCCGCATGATGCTGGACCGGCTGGACCCCGAGGATGAGGTCGCCATCGTTACCTATGCGGGCTCTGCCGGCGTGGCGCTTGATCCGACGCCTGCCAGCGACCGGGGGGCCATCGAAGCGGCGATCACCAGCCTTCAGGCGGGCGGCTCCACCAATGGCGCCGGCGGCCTGCGCGAAGCCTATCGTCTGGCCTCCGAGATGTCGGAAGAGGGCGAGGTCAGCCGCGTGTTGCTGGCAACGGACGGTGATTTCAACGTCGGCATTTCCGACCCCGAAGAACTGACCGATTTCATCGAGGACCAGCGCGACAGCGGCACCTATTTGTCGGTGCTCGGCTTCGGGCGCGGCAACCTGCAGGATGACACGATGCAGGCCCTGGCCCAGAACGGCAACGGCACCGCCGCCTATATCGACACGCTGAGCGAGGCCCGCCGTGTGCTGGTCGATCAACTGGCGGGCGCGCTGTTCCCCATTGCCGATGACGTCAAGATCCAGGTGGAGTTCAACCCTGCCGTGATCGCCGAATACCGGCTTATCGGCTATGAAACACGGGCGCTGGCGCGTGAGGATTTCAACAACGATGACGTGGATGCCGGCGAGCTTGGCGCAGGCCATTCCGTCACGGCCCTTTATGAAGTCACCCCCGTGGGCAGCCCCGCCCGCCTGACCGACCCGCTGCGCTATGCCAGCGATACGCCCGAGGCCGAAGCCGCCGACCATTCCGACGAGTTAGGCTTCCTGCGCCTGCGGTGGAAGGAACCGGGCGAGGAGGAAAGCGCGCTGATCGAGTTCCCGATCGAGATGACCGACAGCCCCGATCCCGAGGCCGCCTTCGCCGCCGCCATTGCCGGTTTCGGCCAGCTGCTGCGCGGGTCCGACTTCCTCGGCGACTGGACCTATGCGGATGCCATTGCGCTCGCCAATGCCAACCGGGGCGAGGATGAGTTCGGCTACCGCTTTGAAGCGGTGCAGCTGATGCGCCTGGCCGAAAGCCTCGACGCCAACTGAGCGAACCACGCCACAGCGCGGAGCGATCGAGCAGCCTGTCCCCCCGCTTCTCCGCGCCGGGACCCCGGGGGATGTCCCGCCTCCGGGGTCCCCTTATTGCTGGATGGTGGCCAAATAGGCGGCCATCTCGCGCACCTCCTCGGACGAATAGCGCGCGCCCCAGACCGGCATGGGTGATCCATGGGCCCGCACACCTTCGCGCCCGTCAATAATCGCGATCACCATATCCATGGGAAAGCTGCCACCGTTTACCGCAGAAAGCGTTGTCAGATCGGGGGCCAAGGCGCCGGGGCCCTGGTTCTGGTGACAGGAAAGGCAGGCGTCGCGATAGACCTGTTCAGCATCGGACGGTTGGTCTACCGGCGCTTGGCAGGCTCCAAGCGCAAGACCAAGGATCGGTGCGGAAAGTGCCCTTTTCAAACCTGGTTTCATGCGCCTCACTCCCGGAGATGTGATCCAATTCATCCCATTGACGGTGGCAATTATCTTCGCCGAAATCAACGTTCTTTCATCGTCGTCCAACGGCCGTCGCGCGCAGAGATGCCTTGGTCAGTGCGTGGGGCGTTGTGGCCAGAGTGCAATGATTATTGCTGGATCGAGGCCACATAGGCCGCAAGATCCCGAACTTCCGGCGGCGTCAGGAATGCACCCCAGACCGGCATGGCCGAGCCATGGGCCCGCAGCCCGGCGCGCCCGTCGATGATGCGAGTCACCCGGTCCATGGGAAACTGCCCGCCATTCATTGCCGCAAGCTCTGTCAGGTTGGGCCCCTGAGGGCTGCTGCCTGGCTCATGGCAAGTGGCGCAGGTTGCCCGGTACATCATCGCCCCCCGTCCGGCATCGGGGCCCGGCGACTGGCAGGCGGCCAGCCCCGACAGGCCCAGAACACACGAGACAGCAAAGATCAGTCGGTTCGACATCGCTCCCGGCCCTCCCGTGGCCCTTTCTCCGCATTCTTGACAATGCCAAGTAAGCCACGATCAGGCAACCGCCCTGGCCTTCTTCTTTGCCCAAATACTCCCGCCGGAGGCATCCCGACCTCTCCGCCGACGCAGCGTTTGTGTCTAGAGGGCAGGCCCATCCGCTCGGTCGTGGCAACACGGCCCGACGAGGCCTCCCGCGCAAGCGGGGGGTTGAAGAGGGGCGTTCGCGGATCGGCGCGCATGGCGCGGCGAAACGGCTCAGAGCTTGTCGCGCAGGGAAAACCAGAGCATCGCCAGCACCAGAAGCGGCCAGCGAAACGCCACGCCGCCCGGAAAGCGCGGGGTCGGGACTGCAGCCATCACGTCGAAGCGTTCCGCCTGTCCCGCGATGGTCTCGGCGGCGATCTGGCCCGCCAATGTCGCCATCGCGACACCGTGGCCGGAATAGCCCGACAGGCTCAGGATATTGCCTGCGACCCGCTCAAAATGTGGCATCCGGTTCATGGTGATGCCAAGCGTGCCGCCCCAGCCATGGGTGATTCTCACGCCTTTCAGCTGCGGAAAGATTTCTTCCAGCGGCTTGCGCACTGCGCCCGCGATGTCGCGGGGGAAGCGATAGCGATAGCTTTCGGTGCCGCCAAACAGCAACCGGTGATCATCGGAGAAGCGGAAATAGTTGACCACGAACTTGCTGTCCGCAACCGCGTGGTTGCCCTTGATGATCTCTTCCTGCCGCTCCGGGCCAAGGGGCTCTGTCGCCACCACGTAATTGTTGATCGGCATGACCCGCGCCGCGACTTTGGGCGCGAGATTGCCCAGATAGCCATTGCAGCCCAGAACGACGTGGCGCGCCGTGACCTGCGCCGTGTCCGTCACGAGACGAGCGGGATCGCCTTCTTCCAGCCGCTCGACCTTCGACATCTCGAAGATCCGCGCCCCCGCGCCCGTTGCCAGCCGGGCCAGTCCAAGCGCCAGTTCCAGCGGGTCGATATGGCCCGCGCCCATGTCGATCGTGCCGCCGTGATAGGCAGGGGAATTCACCAGAGCGCGCAGTTCCTCGCGGTCCAGCGCCCTGATCTGGTCATAGCCATATTCTGTTTGCAGCTTTTCGGCGTAGGCTGCGTAGTCCGGCACATAGCGAGCCCGGTGCGCGGCGTGGATGACGCCGGGGTGGAATTGCGCATGGACCTCCTCGCGCCCCGCGATCTCGCGCACCAGATCAACCGATTGGTTGGCGATATCCCAAAGCGCGCGGGCCGGGCCTGCGCCCATCATCGCCTCCAGCTCATCCTGCTCCAGCCGCTGGCCTTGCCCGACCTGTCCGCCATTGCGTCCCGATGCGCCAAAGCCCACGCGGGAGGCTTCCAGCAGCACCACGTCATAGCCGCGCATGGCAAGGTGCCAGGCAGCGGACAGCCCGGTAAAGCCGCCACCCACCACGGCCACGTCGCAAGTGATTTCGCCCTCTGCCGCCGGAAACCGGGGCAGGGCGGTGGCCGCATGGGCGTAGTAGGACGGGGGATATTCCCCCGGCCTGTCATTGATGCTGAGAAGGTCCATGACGGATCAGGCGGGTTCCATCAGCCCGCGTTCCTTGGCAATGGCGTGGGTTTCATCCAGCGCCTTCGTGGCCCGCTCGATCAGCGTGTCGATATGGTCGGGCGTCATCACCAGCGGTGGCGAGATGATCATCCGGTCGCCCACGTGACGCATCACCAGGTTGTTGGCGAAACAGCGGTCACGGGCGATAAGCCCGACGGTGCCCGCGGGTGCTTTGAAGGCGGCACGACTTTCCTTGTGCGGTGTCATGGCGACGGACCCCATCATGCCCACGATCTTCGCTTCCCCGATCAGCGGATGGTCGGCCATCGCTTCCCATTTCGTTTTCAGGTAAGGCGCGGCCACGTCGCGGACGTGATCGACGATCTTTTCCTCTTCCAGGATGCGCAGGTTTTCCAGCGCCACGGCGGCGGCAACGGGATGGCCGGAATAGGTGTAGCCGTGGTTGAACTCGGTTGATCCGATGACCTCTGCCACCTCGTCCGAAAGGATTGACCCGCCAATCGGCGCATAGCCAGAAGACAACCCCTTTGCGATGGTCATGATATCGGGGCGGATGTTCAGCGTCTGGCTGCCGAACCAGTTCCCCGTGCGCCCGAAGCCGCAGATCACCTCGTCGGCGATCAGCAGGATCTCGTACTTGTCACAGATGCGCTGGATTTCCGGCCAGTAACTGTCGGGGGCCACGATGACCCCACCCGCGCCCTGCACGGGTTCCGCGATGAAGGCCGCGACGCGGTCCTCGCCCAGTTCCAGGATCGCCTCTTCAAGTTCCTGCGCGCGCTTCAGCCCGAATTCCTCAGGCGTCATGTCGCCTCCCTCGGCCCACCAATTGGGCTGGCCGATGTGATGGATGTTCGGGATCGGGATGCCACCCTGCGCGTGCATATGGACCATGCCACCAAGCGAGGCAGAGCCAACCGACGAGCCGTGATAGGCGTTCTTGCGGCTGATGATGACGTTCTTTTCCGGCTTGCCCTTGACCTGCCAATAGGTCCGCACAAGGCGGATATTGGTGTCATTGGCATCGGATCCGCCAGCGGCAAAGAAGGTGTGGTTCAGATCCCCCGGCGCCAGCTCTGCCAGCTTCGCGGCCAGGGCGATCGCCGGCACATGGGTGGTCTTGAAGAAGGTGTTGTAATAGGGCAGCTCGCGCATCTGGCGGGCGGCGACCTCGGCCAGTTCATCGCGGCCATAGCCGATATTGACGCACCAAAGCCCCGCCATGGCATCGAGGATCTCGTTGCCGTCGCTGTCGGTCAGGGTCACACCGCTGGCGCGGGTGATGACACGGGCACCCTTTTTGCCAAACTCCGAATTGGCCGAGAACGGGTGCACATGGTGGGCCGCATCGAGCGCTTGAAGCTCTGCTGTTGGCATGTGGTTGCTGATCATGTTCATTGTCTTGTTTCTCCCATCAGGCCGTCAGACGTTCAGCAGCAGATGCTGGCGTTCCCACGGTGAAATCTCTCGTTGATACTCTTCATTCTCGGCGCGTTTGATGTCGCCATAGAGCTGGCAGAACTCCTCGCCCAAAACGGCGCGGATCTCTGTCGCCTCTTCGAACGTGTCCAGAGCCTCGCCCAGGCTGGCGGGCAGCGCATCTTCTGTCTCCCAGACCTCGACCTCGACGGGAGGGCGCGGCGTGGTGCGGTTCATCATCCCGAGATACCCCGCCGCCAGAGAGGCAGCGATCGCCAGATAGGGGTTGCAGTCCATACCGGTCACACGGTTTTCCACCCTCCGGCCATCCGGGCCGGAATGTGGAATGCGCAGGCCGGTTGTGCGGTTGTCGCTGGCCCATTCGAGGTTCGAAGGAGCGCTTTGGCCTTCCACGGTGATCCGACGATAGGAATTCACGTAAGGGGCCAGCAGCGGAACCAGCTCCATCAGGTATTTCTGCGATCCGCCGATGAAATGGTGGAAGGCGTCGGACGGGCTGCCATCCTTGTTTGAAAAGATGTTCTTGCCGGTTTTGATATCCACCACGCTTTGATGCAGGTGCATCGCGCTGCCGGGTTCGTCGCGAATAGGCTTGGCCATGAAGGTGGCGAAGATGCCGTTCTTCAGCGCCGCTTCGCGGATCGAGCGTTTGAAGTAGAACACCTGATCGGCCAGCCAAAGTGGATCGCCATGCAGAAGGTTGATCTCAATCTGGCCTGCACCGCCTTCCTGGATCACCGTGTCGATGCGAAAGCCCTGATCCTCGGCGTAGTCATAGATCGTGTCGATGACCGGCCCGTATTCATCCACCGCGGCCATGGAATAGACTTGGCGGCTGGCGCCCTTGCGCCCGGTGCGTCCAAGCGGCGGCTCGATTTCCTCGTTCGGGTCGGTGTTGGGCTTGGTCAGGTAAAATTCCAGCTCAGGCGCGACCACGGGTTTCCAGCCCTGCGCCTTGTATAGCCCCAGAACCCGGCGCAGCACGTTGCGCGGGGCGATGCCCAAAGGCTGGCCCTCGCGGGTTCCCAGATCGCAGATAATCTGAAGCGTCGGGTCATCGGCCCAGGGAACGGCGGTAGCGGTGGACATATCCGGCGTCAGCACCACGTCGCGTTCCAGCCACTGGTTCTCGATCTCCATATCCACATATTCGCCCGAGATCGTCTGGTAGAAGAGCGAGATCGGAAGGAAGAAGGTTTCGTTCGGGCGGAACTTGTAAGACGGCATCGCCTTGCCGCGCGAGGTGCCGGCAAGGTCTGGAATGATGCACTCCACTTCCTCCAGAGAGCGCCCGTCCAGATATTCGAGAAAGGCTTCGGGCAAATCGGCAATCCAATCGGCCTCGGATTTCGCTTTTCGGGGCGTTCGCATGGGGTCCTGTCGCGGTGTTTGGTCGGTGAAGGCCCGGCACGGGGGATGTGGCCGCATTGTCGCGGGGGCCGTTCGGTCGCCTGCTGAAAGAATATGATCAAAATTTTGAGTCTGTCAATCAGGCTGTCGGTTGGTTTCGCCGGGCCTCCGGCCACGTCGACCCGCGGGGGGGGTCCTGCCCCGCACCCCCTGGGGTATAGTCACAAAGAAGAAGGGTCTTGTTCAGGAAAGTGGGCTTCGACCACGAACCCGCGTGCATGAGGGGTGCACGCCCGGTGCACGGGGGGTGCCGGAGGCTTTCAGGTTCAGCTGCCCAGTGCCTGGGTCATCAGATCGAGCCCCTGCTGGATGTCTTCCTCGATGGCGCGGGCGGCGGCGGCGCTGTCGCCACGGCGGAGCGCCTCGATGGTTTCCGAATGCATATCGGGCAGGTTCGAGGTGCCGAACCGGCCGCTGACGACGCGCAGAGAGGGGCCGAATTGCAGCCAAAGCGACGTGACGATCTTGCGCAGGATGGGGGTGTCCGCCATGTCATACAGAGCGAAATGGAAGCGGAAATTGCTTTCCAAATAAGCCTCAATATTGCCGGTTTCTATGGCCTGATCCACTTTTGCATCAAGGGTTTCGAGCCGGGCAATGCCTGAATCGGTAATCTTTTCAGCCGCCAGCTGCGCCATCTTGGGTTCCAGCGCGAAACGGGCGTAGTAGATCTCGTCTATGCGCTGCGGGGACAGCTGCGGGACACAGACCCTGCGATTGCCAAGCGCCTCAAGCGCGCCCTCGGCGGTCAACCGGCGAATCGCCTCCCGTACAGGGGTGACGCCTGCCCCGACCGCATCTTTGAGCCCCAGAATCGTGACCCCCTGACCGGGCAGAACCTCGCCAAAAAGAATCATGTTGCGGATCTTTTTATAGATCGCCTCATGTTCAGGCAGCTTTGGATCACTTGCAGTCACATTAAAGGCCTTTCATGATCATTTCCGGGTCATGGATACCCGATTTGCCGGGCTTGGGGAGTGATTCTCATAAAATTCTTGCGCCGAATCGGGTTTTTGATCAAATAAAAAAGAAATCACTCAGTCCAACGGGAGAACTGCGGATGTCTAACAGGGTAGTCATGCTGGCGGCAGCGGGATCTATGATCGCGCTTTCTGCGGCAGCGGAAGAGGTTCGGGTCTATAACTGGTCCGACTATATCGACGAGGCGCTTCTGGCGCAGTTCGAGGAAGAAACAGGCTATGACCTGATCTATGACGTGTTCGATTCCAACGAGCTTCTGGAAACCCGGATGCTGGCCGGTGGTTCGGGCTATGACGTCGTGGTCCCCTCGGGCACATTCCTGCAACGCCAGATCGAAGCGGGTGCTTTCCAGCCGCTTGATTTTGACCTGCTGCCCAATTCCGGCAACATGTGGGATGTGATCAGCCAGCGCACTGCGCAATACGACCCCGGCAACGTCTACGCGATCAACTACATGTGGGGCACGACCGGCATCGGCGTAAACGTGGATCGCGTGCGCGAGATCCTGGGCGAAGATGCACCGCTTGCCTCGCTCGATCTGATTTTCAACCCCGAGAACATGGAACGGCTGGCGGAATGCGGCGTCTATTTCCTTGACGCTCCGACCGAGATGATCCCGGCCGCGCTGACCTATATCGGTGAAGACCCCGACAGCCACGACCCCGACGTTCTGGAACTGGCGGAACCGGTCCTGACCGCCGTGCGCCCCTATGTTCAGAACTTCCACAGCTCTGAGTATATCAACGCGCTTGCCAACGGCGATATCTGCGTGGCCTTCGGTTGGTCGGGCGACATCCTGCAGGCGCAGGCCCGCGCGATCGAGGCCGATAACGGCGTGAACATCGCTTACAACGCCCCCAATGAAGGCGCGATGATGTGGTTCGATATGATGGCGATCCCGGTTGATGCGCCGAACCCTGCCGGCGCACATGCCTTCCTGAACTTCATCATGGATGCCGAGAACATGGCCGCCGCGTCGAACTATGTGTTCTATGCAAACGGTAACCTCGCCAGCCAGGAGTTCCTGCTGGAAGAGATCATCAATGACCCGGCAATCTACCCCGATGAGGCGACACTGGCCAACCTCTACAGCACCCGTCCCTATGACGCCCGCGTGCAGCGTCTGGTGACTCGCATGTGGACCCGGATCAAATCGGGCACCTGATCGGCTCGGCCTGAACCACAGAACTGTCGTGTCCGGGGTAGACCCCGGGCGCGATGCCCCGCACGGGCCAAGGAGCCATCATGAAACCCGCCGCCAAACCTGCCGAGTTCGCCCCATGGCTGGACCCGAACGAAACGCCCCTTATCCGATTTGATGGTGTGACCAAGCGCTTCGGCGACTTCACCGCCATCGACAACATCGACCTCAAGATCTACCGCAAGGAATTCTACGCTCTGCTCGGGCCATCGGGCTGCGGCAAGACAACCCTGATGCGGATGCTGGCCGGTTTCGAAACCCCGACCGAGGGGACGATCACCATTGGCGGCCAGGATATGAAGGGCATTCCGCCCAACAAGCGCGAAGTGAACATGATGTTCCAATCCTACGCGCTGTTCCCGCATCTTTCGGTCTGGGACAATATCGCCTTCGGGCTGAAACGCTCGAAAATGGGCAAGGAAGAAATCCCCGAACGGGTGAAGGAAATGCTTCGCCTGACCCGTCTGGAGAAATTTGCCAATCGCAAGCCGCACCAGATTTCCGGTGGTCAGCGACAGCGCGTGGCGCTGGCCCGGTCGCTGGCCAAGGCTCCGAAACTCTTGCTGCTCGATGAACCGCTCGGTGCGCTCGACGCGAAGCTGCGCCAGCAGACCCAGTTTGAGCTGATGGATATTCAGGAAAAGACCGAGACCACATTCGTGATCGTGACCCACGACCAGGAAGAGGCGATGACCGTGGCCAGCCGCGTGGCGGTGATGGACAACGGCAAGGTCATCCAGGTCGACACGCCCGCCCGCATCTACGAGACGCCGAATTCAGTCTATGTGGCCGATTTCATTGGCGACGTGAACCTGATCTCCGGCAATGCCTCGCTGAAGGACGAGGGGCTTGCAAGCCTGTCCTGGGCAGAGGGCCAGCCCGACATCATCGGCACGGCGGGTGATGGTCTGGCCTCCGGTTCTGCCACCTTTGCGATCCGGCCCGAGAAGGTCGCGATCAGCGCCGAACGGCCCGAGGGCATGAACAATGTCGTCCAAGGCCGTATCCATGATATCGCGTATCTGGGCAATATCTCGACCTATCATGTAGAGCTGGCAGACGGCACGATGATGAAGGCGCAGACCGCCAATAACCGGCGGCTGTCGCGGCGCAGTTTCACCTGGGAAGACGAGGTTTGGCTGTCCTGGACGGATACCGCCGGCCTTGTGCTGGCCGGGTAGGGGGGCATCATGAACCTCGCCCGCCGCACCCTGATCGGGATACCCTATCTCTGGCTATTGCTGCTGTTCCTTGTGCCCTTTGGGATCATCTTCAAGATCTCGCTGTCAGATTACGCTGTCTCGATCCCGCCCTATACGCCCACGCTCGATCTGTCCGAAGGCTGGCAGGGGATCCGCAGCTTCTTTGCCGCGCTCGACTGGGAAAACTATGTTTTCCTGACAGATGATGATCTCTACTGGCGGGCATATCTATCATCGCTCAAGATCGCCCTGATATCGACCTTCCTGACGCTTTGCGTGGGCTATCCGATTGCCTATGGCATGGCCAAGGCGGCCCCGGAATGGCGGCCGATGCTGATGATGCTGGTGATCTTGCCGTTCTGGACCAGCTTTCTGATCCGCGTCTACGCATGGATTGGGATCCTGTCGACCGAGGGCTATCTGAACCAGTTGCTGCTATGGACCGGCATCATTTCCGACCCTTTGCAGATCATGAACACACCCACAGCGGTCTATATCGGCATCGTCTATACCTATCTTCCGTTTATGATCCTGCCCATCTACGCGACGCTGGAACGCATGGATGACAGCCTGCTGGAAGCGGCCGAGGATCTGGGGTGTTCGCGCCTGTCGGCCTTCTGGATCATTACCTTGCCGCTGTCGCGGTCGGGCATTATCGCGGGCAGTTTCCTCGTCTTCATTCCGGCTTTGGGTGAATTTGTGATCCCCTCGCTTTTGGGTGGGTCGTCGACGCTGATGATCGGCAAGGTGTTGTGGGAAGAATTCTTCTCGAACCGCGACTGGCCGGTAGCGTCTGCGGTGGCGATCATCCTGCTGTTGATCCTCGTGATCCCCATCATCCTGTTCCAGAAGAACCAGGAAAAGAACCAGGAGGCCGACGCATGAGACGCTTTTCCTGGTTCAACGCCACAGCACTGACGCTTGGCTTCGCCTTCCTCTACATCCCGATGATCATTCTGGTGATCTACAGCTTTAACGAAAGCCGACTGGTGACGGTTTGGGCGGGCTTTTCCACCCATTGGTACGGAGAGCTGTTTCGCGATCAGGCCTTTCTTGATGCGGCTTGGGTGACGCTGCGGGTGGCCTTCGTATCCTCGACCATCGCGACTGTCCTGGGCACCATGGCGGCCTATGTGCTGGTGCGCGGCGGCAAGTTCATGGGGCGGACGCTGTTTTCGGGAATGATCTATGCACCACTGGTGATGCCAGAGGTGATCACCGGTCTGTCCCTTCTGTTGCTCTTCATCTCGATCGGGCTGGATCGCGGGATCTTCACCATCATCCTCGCGCATACGACGTTCTCGATGTGCTACGTGTCGGTGGTGGTGTCCTCGCGTCTGGTCAGCTTTGACCGCTCGGTAGAGGAAGCCGCACTGGACCTTGGCTGCACGCCCTTCGATGCGTTCAAATCCGTGACCCTGCCGCTGATTGCCCCTGCCGTCATCGCGGGCTGGCTGTTGGCCTTCACCCTGTCGCTCGATGATCTGGTGATTGCCTCGTTCACCGCCGGGCCCTCTGCAACGACTCTGCCGATCAAGATCTTCTCGTCTGTGCGCCTTGGCGTCAGCCCGGAAATCAACGCTCTGTCGACAATCCTCATTCTCATCGTGACCATCGGGGTGATTTCGGCCTCGTTGGTCAGCAAACGCCGGATCGTGCAACAACAGCGCGACGAACAAATGGCGGAACAGGCATCACAATGAACCAGGAATACGAGGCCTATTGCGCGGCGCACGGGCGGCCGGAGCGCATCGAGCTGATGCTTTGCGATATCAACGCAGTGCTGCGCGGCAAATGGCTGCCCGGCGACGCCATCGGCAAACTGGAGGCGGGCACCGTGCGGTTGCCCTATTCCACCTACGCCCCCGCGATCATGGGAAACGAGGTGGAAGCAACCGGGCTTGGCATCGTCGTGGGCGATCCCGACGGGGTTCTGGTGCCTGTGCCCGGCACATTGTGCCCGGTGCCGTGGATGCCCGGCAATGTCGCGCAGCTTCAGGTGGAAATGCTGACACCAGAGGGCGGGCCCAGTCCAATTTCTCCGCGTGAGCAGCTGAAAGATATGCTGGATCGGTTTAAGGATCGCGGCTGGCATCCCGTCGTTGCGACCGAACTGGAGTTCTACATCCTGCGCCCGCGTGAACGCGGTGATGACGCGCCAATACCGCCAGCGCGCACGCCAATGGCTCAGAACTACGATCTGGAGGTCGTGGCCCGGCAAGAGGCGATCCTGACCGAGATCCTCAATGCTTGTGAAACGCAAGGTCTGGAAACCGACACGCTGATTGCGGAATACGGGCCGGGCCAGTTTGAGGTGAACTTTCACCATACGGACGACGTTCTGCGCGCCGCTGAGACGGCGATTTTCTTCCGTCGTTTGGTGCGGGGCATCGTGGCTCGGCACGGGATGGAAGCCACCTTCATGGCCAAGCCCTACGCCGACGCGCCGGGCAACGGGATGCATGTGCATTGTTCGATTCTGGACGATGACGGCAACAACGTCTTTACACCCGCGCCCGGCCAGACCGGACCTTCGCCGGTCCTGAAACAGGCGGTGGCGGGGGTGCTTGACACCATGGCCGACCTTCAGGTGATCTTTGCGCCGCACATGAATTCCTACCGTCGTTTCCAGAGGATGAGCTTTGCGCCCTCCGGTCCCGATTGGGGGCTCGACAACCGGTCCGCCGGGGTGCGTCTGCCTGAGATCGAGGGCAAGGGGGCCCGTCTGGAACACCGGATCGCCGGGGCCGATGTGAACCCCTATCTGGTGCTGACAGCGATCCTTGGGGGCATCCTGCACGGCATTGATACCGACCCCGAGCTGCCGCCGCCATTGGATGAACCGGGCGCTGAGCCTGCCGATCCCTTGGGCCATGACTGGTTCGACGCGGTAGAACGCTTCGCGGAATCCGACCATGCGGCGGAAATCTTCGGTGAGGAATATCGCTTCGTCTATACGGCCGTGAAAAACGACGAGGTACAGACCCTCACCAGCCTGATCACGCCGGTGGAATATCGCTATTACCTAAGCCGTCTCTGACTTATGCGCCGCCTTTATGAACCCATGGCCTATGGCCCGGACCCGATCGCGGGCAGCTTCTGGCCGACCACGGTCGATGCCGTGCCGGTCCATGCGCCGGTGAACGGTGCATTGGAGGCCGAAATCGCGATCATCGGCGCAGGCTTTACTGGCCTGAACGCGGCATTGGCACTCGCCGAGGCGGGCCGCGATGTGGTGGTGCTGGAAGCCGAGCAACCCGGATGGGGGGCCTCTGGGCGCAACGGCGGCTTTTGCTGTCTCGGGGGGGCAAAGGCAGGGCCTGCGACGTTGCTGAAACGCTACGGAGAGGCGGATACGCAAGCCTATTACAACGCGGAACACGCGGCGGTGGATCATGTCGCCAGCATACTGGACCACCACGGGATAGATGCGGACACCCATTCGCAGGGCGAAACCCTGTTGGCGTTCCGCCCCAAGGACATTGCGGTGCTGGAAGGGCTGGCAGAGGAAATGCGCCGGTTCCAGCGGGTGGAGAGCGAGCTTTTGCCACGCGATGCGCTGCCGGAACGGGGGTTTGCCAGCCCCGAGTTTCACGGCGCACTGACGACTCCGATTGGCTTTGCCCTGAACCCGATGAAATACGCGCTTGGTCTGGCCCGCGCGGTTCAGGCGGCAGGCGGGCGGATCTTCGGGCATTCCGCAGTCACCAAGATCGGGCGGGACAACGGGCGCCACGTTCTGACAACAGCGGGCGGGCAACTGCGTGCAAAATCCCTGATCGCGGCCACAAACGGCTATAGCTCGGACGACCTGCCGGGGTGGATGGCGGGGCGCTATCTGCCGGTACAATCCAACGTTCTGGTGACACGGCCCCTGACCGATGAGGAACTGGCCGCGCAGGGCTGGACTAGCCACCAGATGTGCTATGACACCCGGCATTTGCTGCATTATTTCAGGCTGATGCCTGATAAGAGGATGCTCTTTGGCCTTCGCGGCGCGATGAAGACGACGCCCCGCGCCCATGACCAGACCCGCGCCATTGCGCGGGCCGATTTCGACCGGATCTTCCCCGAATGGCAGCATGTTGAAACGCCGCATTTCTGGTCTGGTCTTCTGGCCTTGTCGCGTAATCTGGTGCCTTTTGCGGGGCCGATCGGCGGCATGGAGAACGCCTGGACCGCCATGTGTTATCACGGCAATGGCGTCGCCATGGGCAGCTATGCAGGGCGGCTTTTGGCCGCTCAGATCACTGGCGAAGGGCCAGCAACACCCGCCCTCTTGCGTTCCGATCCGGGACGGTTTGAACTGGGTCGCTGGCGGCGCGCGGTTCTGCTCTTCGCCTACACGTTTTACGGCCTTCAGGACCGGGGATAGACCATGACCAAAGCACCCGTGATCGGCATTCTGGAAACCGGCCGCCCGCCCGAGGAGCTGGCGCCCACCCATGGCAACTATCCGTTGATGGTGCAGGATTGGCTGAACGTGCCCGAGGCAGATTTCGTCAGCTTTGCCGCCCTTGATGGTGAACTGCCCGACAATCCGCATCTGGCAGATATCTGGGTGATCACCGGGTCGCGATTTGGCGTCTACGAAGGGCATCCCTGGATTGCCCCGCTAGAGGGGTTCGTTCGAGATTGTCGTGATGCGGGGGTGCCCATGGTGGGCATCTGTTTCGGGCATCAGGTGATCGCACAGGCGCTTGGTGGGGACGTTGGCAAATCGGACAAGGGCTGGGGTCTGGGGGTGCATGACTACGCCCCCCATGACTGGCCAGAGGCGCTTGGCCAAGCACCTGAAAAGATTTCCATTCAGGCCTACCATCAGGATCAGGTCTTTACCCCTCCGCAAGGGGTGAAAACCATTGCCAGCAGCGATTTCTGCGAACATGCGGCGCTGTGGTATCCCGGCTTTGCGCTGACCGTGCAGGGGCACCCGGAATTCGGCAAGCCCTACACAAAGGCGTTGCTTGAAAGCCGCCGGGGAACGGTGCTCAAACCCGAAGAGGTGGACATGGCGCAAAGCTCCATGGGCAAGGATGTGACACGGTCCGATCTGGCGCGGATCGTGCGCGAACATCTGCTGCCAAAACGGCCATGAGCGACGCGGAGGCCATCGCCGCGAACCGTGCGGCCTGGGATCACTCGGCGCGCCATCACCGGGGCAATGCGGAATGGCAGCGGCTGGTGGAGGGGTTCGCCGATCCCGGCTTTTCCTGCTTTGACGCAACCGCCACGGCGGCCCTGCAATCCCTTGGTGTGGAAGGAAAATCCTGCGTTCAGATCGGCTGCAACAATGGCCGGGAATGCCTGTCGCTGAAGGCGCTGGGGGCCGGACAGGTTCTGGGGATCGACCAGTCGCAGGCCTTCCTTGATCAGGCGCTGGACCTCGCGACGCTGTCGGGGCGCGATGTGGCGTTCCTGTGCGCCGACATTCATGCGCTGCCCGAAGGGTTGGGGCGGTTCGATCTGGCACTCATCACCATCGGGGTGCTGAACTGGATGCCTGATTTGTCACGATTTTTCAAAGCGGTGGACCAACTGATTGCGCCGGGCGGCGCTCTCTTGATCTACGAAACTCACCCGTTTCTGGAAATGTTCGACCCCGATGCGCCCGACCCGTTCAAGCCCTCGATCAGCTATTTTCCCGACGGCCCGGACGTGGCGGCGGAAAGCATCACCTATGACGGCAGCACGCCCGAGGAGGAGGCGCCGGTAAGCTACTGGTTCGCGCATCGTTTGGGCGACGTGATCGGCGCCATTGCCGCGGCAGGGCTGCGGGTGGAGCGGCTGGAAGAACACGCCCATTGCAACCGGGAGGTGGCCTATGAGCAGTACCAGAACCGGGCCGCGCAACTGCCGTTATGCTATGTGCTGACCGCTCGTAAGACCGTCTGAAAAAGGGACGGCACCCCGCGTGCACCTGGCGACACCCCCCTGCATACGAAACGCCTGGTCCCGGCGCGGGACGGCTGTTCGAACAGCCGTTGAAAGATCCTTCGAAGGATCTTACCCGCGCCGAACCAACCGTTGCCCCACTTCCTCGGCCAGCCAATCGCGCAGCGCCACCAGTGGCGGATAGTCAGCCCAGGCCTCGGGCCAGACCAGGTAGTAGGACCCGAACCGCCCGGCCTCTGATTGCGGCAGCGGCACCAGCGCGCCGGATGCGAGTTCCCCCCCGATCAGAAAGCGCGGCACCAGCGCTGCTCCCAACCCCTGTTTCGTCGCTTCGATCATGGTTGCGAACTGGTCGAACTGTACCGCCACCCGGTCTTCTGCCCCCAGGCCATGCGCCATGAACCAGCGCCGCCAGGCGCCCTTGCGGCTTTCGATCTGAAGCCGGGGCAGGGCGGCAACGTCGGCGGGGCTATCTACCCCGCGCCCGGCCAGCAGCGTGGGCGCGGCCACGGCAACGTTTTCTTCCTCCATCAGCTTCAGAAACCCCGCACCGGGCCAGTCGCGCTGACCGAAATGGATTGCGGCGTGGAAGTCCTCTCTCGCGAAGTCGAACGGGTGGGTGCGGGTGGCGAGGTTGACTGTCACTCCGGGATGGGCGGCCATGAATCCGGGCAGGCGCGGGGCCAGCCAATAGGTGCCGAAGGCGGGCAGAATGGCAAGGTTCAGCAGGCCGCCATGGGGGTTGGAGGACAGCGACAAGGTCGCACTGGCGATCGTGGCCAGCGCACCGCGCAGTTCCTTGGCATAAGTGGCACCTGCGGGAGTCAGTGTCAGACGCTGACGTTCGCGGGCGAAGAGCCGCTGGCCGAGCCGGTCCTCCAGCTTCTGCACCTGGCGACTGACCGCGCCTTGGGTCAGGTCCAACTCTGCCGCCGCCTCGGTGACGGACCCAAGCCGCGCGACGGCCTCAAAAGCCGAGAGCCAGGACAGAGGAGGAAGGAAGCGGCGCGGATAAGTCATTCCATTTTGTAATGATCTTCTGACGGAATGTCGATAGAATTAACATTGCGCCACCGTTATCCCATGCGCATCAGTCAAAAAGGCCCCTCGCGATGTCTGACTTCTGCCGTTCCCGCCGCGCCAGCAACCTTGCCCTGTCCGAGATCGTCCGCATTTCCGAGGCCGCCCGCGCATTGCGGGCCCAGGGGCGCGACGTGCTGACCTTCGGCACCGGCGAGCCGGATTTCCCGACGCCGTCCCATGTCATCGAGGCCGCGCATCGGGCCGCGCTGGCGGGCGAGACGACCTATCCGCCCACGCAAGGCACGCCCGCGCTGCGCAAGGCCATCGCCGCTTCCGCAGGCTTTGCCGCCGATCCGGCCGAGGTGCTTGTCTCCACCGGGGCCAAGCAGGTGATCGCCAATGCGTTCCTTGCCACGCTCGATCCGGGCGACGAGGTGATCCTGCCCGCGCCCTACTGGACCAGCTACGCCGATATCCTGACCGTTTGCGAGGCGGAATTGGTCGCGCCGCAATGCGGGGCCGAGACCGGGTTTCGCCTGACGGCAGAGGCACTGGCGGCTGCGATCACGCCGAAGACGCGGTGGCTGCTTCTGAACAACCCCGGCAACCCTTCGGGGGCGCTCTATTCCAAGGCCGAGCTTGAAGCGCTGGCCGAGGTGCTGCGCGCCAACCCGCATGTCTGGGTGATGGCCGATGAAATTTACGAACATATCGCGTTTGAGCCGTTTACCTCGTTTCGCAACGCAGCCCCCGATCTGGCCGACCGAACCCTTGTGGTGAACGGGGCCTCCAAGGCCTATGCAATGACCGGCTGGCGGTTAGGCTGGGGGATCGGCCCTGTGCCGCTGATCAAGGCGATGGTGGCGGTCCAGGGCAGCTCCACCTCGGGCGCGTCGTCGATTTCGCAGGCGGCGGCGCTGGCGGCGTTGACCGGCCCGCAAGAGCTGCTGGCCGAGCGCTGCGCCGCCTTCCGCGAGCGGCGCGATATGGTGGTTGCGGCGCTGAACGCGATCCCCGGTATCGACTGCCCGGAACCCGGCGGAGCCTTCTACGTCTTCCCGTCCTGCACGGGGTTGATCGGCAAGCACCGCCCCACGGGCGAGGCGTTGGAAACCGATGCCGATGTCTGTGACTACGTCCTGTCCGAGGTTGCCGTTGCGCTTGTGCCGGGCCGCGCCTTCGGCCTGCCGGGCCATTTCCGCCTGTCCTACGCCTATTCCACCGATGACCTGATTGAAGGCCTGAGCCGGATTGCCCGCGCCGTGGCCGCCCTGACCTGAGGAGACGAAGATGAGCCTGAAAGCCAAAGACCGCCCCGACCTGTCCAGCTTCCAGTGGGACGATGCGCTGCTGCTGGAGGGCCAGCTGAGCGAAGACGAACGGATGCTGCGCGACGCGGCACGGGAATTCGCCCAGTCCGAACTGCAGCCGCGTGTGATCAAGGCCTATGCCGAGGAAACTGTCGCGCCGGAGCTTTTCCCGCTTATGGGGCAGGCGGGGTTGATGGGGGCGACATTGCCCGAGGAATATGGCGGGCTTGGCGCAAACTATGTCACCTACGGTCTGATCGCGCGCGAAATCGAGCGCGTGGATTCCGGCTACCGCTCGATGATGTCGGTGCAGTCCAGCCTCGTGATCTACCCGATCTATGCCTATGGGTCCGAGGAGCAGCGGCAGAAATACCTTCCCGGCCTGTGCTCGGGTGATCTTATCGGCTGTTTCGGCCTGACCGAGCCCGATGCTGGATCCGACCCCGCAGGCATGAAGACGCGGGCCGAGAAGACCGAGACGGGCTATCGCATTAGCGGCTCGAAAATGTGGATCTCCAACGCGCCGATTGCCGATGTGTTCGTGGTCTGGGCGAAATCCGAGGCACATGGCGGCAAGATCCGCGGCTTCGTTCTGGAAAAGGGCATGGCGGGGCTGTCTGCGCCGAAGATCGCGGGCAAGCAATCGCTGCGCGCCTCCGTCACGGGGGAAATCGTGATGGATGGCGTCGAGGTGGGCGAAGACGCGCTTCTGCCCAATGTCGAGGGGCTGAAAGGGCCGTTCGGTTGCCTCAACCGCGCGCGTTATGGCATTGCCTGGGGTGTGATGGGCGCGGCCGAGTTCAGCTGGCACGCGGCGCGTCAGTATGGGCTCGACCGCAAGCAGTTCAACAAGCCGCTTGCGCAGACCCAGCTGTTCCAGAAGAAGCTGGCCGATATGCAAACCGAGATCACCCTTGGCCTTCATGCCGCGCTGCGCGTCGGGCGGCTGATGGACGAGGCCGCAGCCGCGCCCGAGATGATCAGCTTGATTAAGCGCAACAATTGCGGCAAGGCGCTCGATATTGCGCGGATGGCCCGCGACATGCATGGCGGCAACGGCATCTCCGAGGAATTCCAGGTCATTCGCCACATGATGAACCTGGAAACGGTGAACACCTACGAGGGCACCCATGACGTGCACGCGCTGATCCTTGGTCGGGCGCAGACCGGGTTGCAGGCGTTCTTCTAAGACGCTTACCCTGGTCCCGCGCGATCTGCGGGGCCGGGATTACCAGCGCGGGTCGTCGATGCCCGACGGAAAGCGGCGTGGCATCAGCCCCGCCTGAAACCACGTCACGAAACTGTAGATCGACCAGACCGGCAGGCCGGTCGCGGCGCGGATATCGGCGGCGTAGGGTACCATATTGGTGCATTCCAGTACGATGCCGCCCACATCCGGGTTCCGCTGAACAAGCTCTCGCGCGGCGTCAAGAAGGTCCAGCCGACAGGCGTCGAAATCAATCTCGGGCTTGTCGCCCAGGATGTCGCGGGTGAAGACGCGTCCGCCCTCGGTGCCGACCACCGGGGTATCCAGCGCAACGCCCGCCGCGCGCAGGTGATCGGGGCTGAGCGTGCTGGCAGAGACCGTCAAAATCCCCACCCGCTTGCCCGGCGGCAAAAGCCGTTCCACCAGTGGTACCTGCATAAGCGACGAGGTCGCCACCGGCACGCCAAGCGCCTTTGCCATGTCGCCCTGCAACAGCGACAGGAACCCACAATTTGTGGTGATCCCGTCGCAACCCATGTCCACGAGGTCCTGTGCTGCGGCGATAAAATCCTGCACCCTGTCCAGCGGTGCGCCGCGCACGATATTGTCGGGCGTCGCCCCGCGCACCACCCGGAAATGCACCGGGAAGGGCCATGTCAGCGCGTTGCCGATATCGCCCGGAATGCGCGGGAATTGCGTTTCCAGCATCAAGATGCCCACGGTTGCCCCGAATACCGTCTTTCCGCCGCGTGTGGTCATGTCAGCCTGCCTGTACATAGATATGTGAAAACGCCTCGCGCACGGCGCGGGTCGCGTCCTCTTTGCGCAGGGAAATATGGGCGCGGAGCGTGGCCAGCGCGCGGCGTTCGTCTCGGTCCGTGAGGGCATCGAGGATGGCGCGATGCGCGCTCATTCGGCTGGCTTCGCCGCGCTCCATGTTTAGCCCGATCATGCGGACATAGCGGATGCGGCCGTTGATATTGTCCAGCATATTGGCCAGTTCCGCGTTTCGCGACAGCCGGGCGAGAGCCATG
Source organism: Nioella aestuarii (assembly GCF_050896395.1). Classification (NCBI taxonomy): domain Bacteria; kingdom Pseudomonadati; phylum Pseudomonadota; class Alphaproteobacteria; order Rhodobacterales; family Paracoccaceae; genus Nioella; species Nioella aestuarii. The sequence continues at coordinate 32,153 of NZ_JBPBBA010000036.1, forward strand.
TGAAAAGCTTCGTCCATATCGAGCAGCGCGATGCGGTCGGTTGCCGAGTTGTAAAGCGGCTCGGTGCGGTCAAGCTCGTCCTTCAAGGCGCGGATATCGGAATCTGTCGCTCGGGAAATGGCCAGCCGCATGGCCTCGCATTCCACCCCTGCGCGTGCTTCATAGAGGTCGAGGATACGCTCGGGCGTCAACGAGCGGCAGAAGAACCCTTGCCCGCCGGTGAAAGTGAGAAACCCCTCCGACACCAGCCGATTGAGCGCTTCGCGCAGCGGCGTGCGGCTGACGGACAGGCGCTTGGCCATCTCGCCCTCTCGGATGCGCTCGTCCGGTTTGATCTCGAACTCCGCCGCCATGCGCCGCAGCTGTGCGGTGATGCGGTCGACATTGCTCTCAGATTTCTGGGCGGGATCAGTCATGTGTGCGGCTCTTTCCGGCGATTTGTCGGCACAGTGATATTTCGGGTTGAGTTTTGCAAGATATTTTGAGCTGTATACAGCATGAAATACGAATCCGGGGATGCGAGTCGATGAGCAATCAGATGAACGGGGCCGAAGCGCTGGTGAAGATGTTGGACGCACAGGGGGTGCGGCACGTCTTTGGGCTGTGCGGCGATACCAGCCTGCCTTTCTATGACGCGATGCGCGGGATGGATCATGGTATGACCCATGTGCTGACCCGCGATGAGCGATCTGCCACCTATATGGCCGATGCCTATGCCCGCGTGACCGGTCGGCCCGGAGTGTGCGAGGGGCCATCGGGCGGGGGCGCGACCTATATTTTGCCGGGTCTGATCGAGGCGTCGGAAAGCAGCTATTCGGTGCTAGCGATCACCTCGGATATTTCTGTTGGAACCTATGGGAAATACCCTCTGACAGAGGTGGACCAGGACGCGCTAATGCGGCCTCTGACCAAATGGAACACGGTCATCAAGCAGGCGGTACATATCCCACGCATGGTGCGTGGGGCCTTCCGGGCGATGACCACGGGGCGGCCGGGCGCGGCACATCTGGGCCTGCCCTATGACATCCAGTATGATCCGGTGGATCCAGCCGATATCTGGGCCGATCCGGCCACCCATGTCTTTCCCGCCTACCGGCAGGGCCCTGAACCCGGCGCGGCCGAGGCGGCGGTGGATGCGATCCTGTCGGCGAAACAGCCTTTGATCGTCTGCGGCGGCGGTGTGGTGATCTCGGGCGCGTGGGAGGAACTGGCGCGTCTGGCGGAGCGGTTGGATATCGCGGTGGCCACCTCGATCTCGGGGCAGGGAAGCCTTGCGGACAGTCATCCCAACATGCTCGGGGTCGTAGGGTCAAACGGCGGCACGGATGAGACTTGGGAAGCGATGGAAGCCGCCGATCTGGTGGTGTTCATGGGTATTCGGGCTGGGTCCACCACCACAGCAAGGTGGGAGGCCCCCAAGCCCGGCACACGCATCGTGCATTTCGACAGCGACCCGATGGTGATTGGTGCGAATTACCCGACCGAGGTGGGCGTCGTGGGCGACCTGCGCCTGTCACTGGCCGAGGTGAACGCGGTGCTCGACAAGCGCGGCGCGGGCGAGGTCTTTGGTGGCGCTGAAGCAGTGGCCGCGCGCAAGGCGCGCAAGTTCGATCGGTTCCTGGAACTGGCGGAGAGCGATGAGGCCCCGATCCGGCCGGAACGGGTGATCGCGACGCTCAATCGCCTGCTACCGCCCGACGCCACCATCGTCTCGGACCCTGGCACGAGCTGCCCCTACATGTCGGCCTATTACCAGCAGGAACTGCCGGGGCGCTTCTTCATCACAAACCGGGCGCATGGGGCGCTTGGCTATTCGCTCTCGGCCTCGCTAGGCGCTTGGTACGGGCGGCCTGCGTCCAAGACCGTGGCGCTGATGGGGGACGGGTCTTTCGGCTTCACGGCGGGCGAGCTGGAGACCGTGACGCGCCACCGCGCGCCGATCACTTTCGTGGTCTTCTCCAACGCCAATTTCGGTTGGATCAAGGCCAGCCAGATGGCCGACAAGGGCGCGCGGTACTACAATGTTGACTTCGCACCCGTAGACCATGCGGCAGTGGCGGCGGCCTACGGGGTGAAATCCTGGAGGGTGGAGGACCCTGCCGAGCTCGACAAGGTGATGGCCGAGGCGATTGCCCATGACGGGCCGACCCTGGTCGATATCGTCGTGCAGCCACTGGAAGAAGCCGCCGCCCCCGTCCGTCGCTGGATGGGGTGAGGCGCCGGGCAGGCGGGGCCCTGGCTTCTCTCCCTCAGGGTTCCGCCTGATAAGGCTCCAGCTCTTGCAGCAGGAGCGCAAGGAATTCCTGCCCGACGGCCGACATGGGCCGGGTGCGCGAGGTTATGACCGCCATGTCCATCAGGATGCGGGGCCGGAAGGGGCGTGTGATGAAGCCGCCCTCGAAGTCAAAATGCAGCGCGAAAGGGTCCAGCACCGCGACCCCCATGCCTTCCTTCACGAAACTCAGCAGGTTTTTGAACAGATGCGAATGTACCCGTGTACGCAGGGGTACGCCGGCATTGTGAAACGCCTCGCGCGTGCGCCGGAGGGTCATGTGTTCGGGGCCCATGACGATGAAGGGCGTGCCGTCGAGCAATTCGGGTGTCAGCACGTCATGGACGGCCAGTGGGCTGTCCTCTGGTAGGGCCAGCAGGGTTTCGACAGTCAGCGGGTGAACGTTAAGCGCGTCGTGCAGAAGCGGCAGCTCGCAGATTCCGATTTCGAACAGGCCCGACTGCACCCATTCCTGGATTTTCGTCGAGTATTGTGACTGAAAGGTAATCGACATGTCCGGTCGATCCTTGGCGAAGCGGGCGATGAGCTTGGGCATGAAGCCGAAGGACATGGAGTGTTGCGAGGCGACCTGAAGCTGCCCGGCCTGCTTGTTCTGAAGGTCCACGACCGCCTGGCTGACATGGTCCAACCCGCGCACCACGGTGTCGACTTCTTGAAACAGCACTTCGGCCTCGGGAGTGGGCAGAAGCCGCCCCCGCGCCCTTTCGAACAGCTTGAAGCGCGTTTCACGTTCGAGCTGCGCGATCAGATTCGAAATGCCGGGTTGCGAGATGCCCAATTGGTGGGCAGCGGCGGTCACGGTGCCGGTTTCCACGATGGCGTGGAAGGCTTGGAGCTGTCGAAAGCGGAGGGACATGGGCCACCTATCATTTCAAGTGATGGGCCGTTGATAAAATAGTATTGGAAATGATGAAAGCGCCAAGGCAGGGTAAGCCCAGGGAAAAGACGGGGGCAGCATGTCGGCTTGGGACCAGACGATCACGAGTATGGATCTGTGGCATCTTGCGCTGCCGGTGAACGCGCGACGCGACCACGGCATCGGCTCGGTTGAACATGCAGTGGATATCGTCGTTTTGCGCCTGACGACCGAGGGCGGGTTGGAAGGCTGGGGCGAGGCGAGCCCATGGGTGGTGTTCACTGGCTCGGCCGAGGCAAGCTTTGCGGCGCTCGACCGATATTTCCGGCCCCTCGTGGTGGGGCGCAAACTGTCCGACCGGGCGCGGATCATGGCCGATGCGCAATACGCGGTGGCCCATTGCACCGAGGCGAAGGCGGCGCTGGAAACGGCTTTGCTGGACCTGATGGGCAAGGCTGCTGGGCTGCCGGTATCGGAATTGCTGGGCGGGACGTATCGCGCACGCATTCCGCTATCCTGTTCCATCGCCGATCCCGATTTCGGGCGTGATCTGGCGTTGATGGACCGGCTGCGGGACGACGGCGTTCGGATCATCAAGCTCAAAACCGGCTTCAAGGAGCATGGCTTTGACATGATGCGGCTGGAAACGCTGCGCGCCGATTACCCGGAGTTTGATATCCGGGTGGACTATAACCAGGGGCTGCATCACGACATTGCGCTGGCTTGCGTCCGCGATGTGGCGACGTTCAGGCCCACCTTCATCGAACAGCCTGTCAAGGCGCATCTGAGGGAGCTGATGGCGCGGATTAGGGGCGAGATCGACGTGCCCTTGCTTGCGGATGAGAGCGTATTCGGGCCGGAAGAAATGGCGCTTGGGCTATCCATGGGGATTGCCGATGGCGTGTCGATCAAGATCATGAAATCGGGCGGGTTGAGCCGCGCGCAGACCGTGGCGCGGATGGCGGCGGCATCGGGTCTGTCGGCCTATGGCGGGGACATGTTCGAAGCGGGCATCGCCCATCTTGCGGGCGCCCATATGATCGCGGCGACGCCGGAAATCACGCTTGGCTGCGAGTTCTATCAGGCGAGCTATTTCCTGGTGGAGGATGTGCTGGCCAGCCCCTTCCCGGTGGAAAACGGTGCAGTGGTGGTGCCGACGGGCCCCGGTTTGGGCATCGACCCGAACCTAGACGTGTTGGACAAATACAGCCGGAGGGCAGGGGGATGAGCCTAGTAGGTCGTCGCGGCACGGGCCGCCTGATCGTACTGCCCGGACATGAGACGCAGAAGCGTGCTAAGGCGGCTGATCTGCTCGGGCTCGAACCCAAGCTCGTGGACCGCGCGCAAAAGCAGCGCCTCGCGGATCTCACGGTAGCGTTCACAGGCGGACGCCCCCGCCTCGGTCGCCGCCACGGTCTTTTCCTTGCCCTGCCGACCCTCGCGCACAAGCCCCGCCTTGGCGAGCTTCTTGATCGCGTAATTGACCGTGTGGGTGTCTTCGATGCCAAGCACAAGGCAGAGATCGGCGAGCGTCTTGGCGCGACCCCGGTGGTAAACGGAATGCATTACCTGAACCTCCAGCGCCGACATATCCGGGTACCCCGACGCCGCCATCGCCCGCATCATCCAGCGTTGAAAGGCATTGTTGGCAAGGGTCAGGCCATACTCGAATTCCGAGATTTGCGGAAAGCTGCCATCGGCGAGATGGGCAGAGGATACGACGGGGCCAAGATCAGTGTGTGACATGAGAATAGACTGCTGGTTTCTGATAAAATGTCAACAAAATGTTGACGTATTGTCGATTAACGGCAAAGCTGACCTTAGGGAATCGCCTAATGCGGGTGTCTTTTCCCGCAACCTGATCGGAGGACGGCCCGAATGAGCGGTCGCATCGTAGTCATAGGTGCTGGAATTGTCGGCGTGTCCGCCGCGATCTGGCTGCGCCGTGCCGGGCGCGAGGTGATGCTCGTGGACCGGGGTGATCCTGGGCAGGGCACGAGCTATGGCAACGCGGGCGTACTGGCCAGCTGCGCTATTGTTCCGGTGACCTCGCCGGGGTTGATCCGCAAGGGGCCGGGCTATGTGATGGACCCGAATTTCCCCCTGTTCCTGCGCTGGTCCTATGTGCCGCGGATGATCCCTTGGCTGGTGAAATATCTCAGCCACGCCAATGACCGCGACACGCGGCGCATTTCCGAGGGGCTGAACGCGGTTATCGGCGACAGTGTCGATCAACACCTGGCGCTTTCTCGGGGGACGCGGGCCGAGGAATGGGTGGTCGAGGGCGACTATACCTTCGCCTATGCCGACCGCGCAGCGTTCGAGAAGGACAGCTATGTCTGGACCCTGCGCAGCGAAGGTGGCTTTGTGCCCGAACTGATCGAAGGCCCGGCGGTGCACGAGTACCAGGACTGCTTTTCCGACAAGGTCGGGTGCCTCGCGGTCATGAAGAACCACGGGTTCATCCGTGATCCGGGCGGCTACGTGGCGGCGTTGGCCGAGGAGTTTCAGGCTCTTGGCGGCACCTTCCGAAAGGCGGATGTCAAGGATTTCACCCTGACGGATGGCAAGGTTAGTGCCGTGCAGACCACCGAAGGCGAGATTGCCTGCGACCAGGTGGTGCTGACCACCGGCGTCTGGTCGAAACCCCTTATGAAGAAGCTCGGGATCAGCGTGCCGCTGGAAACCGAACGCGGCTATCACATCGTGTTTGAGAACGCGACCGGCGGGCCAACAGTGCCGGTGATGGTCGCCAGTGGAAAATTTGTCGCCACACCAATGGCTCAGGGCGTAAGGTGTGCGGGTGTGGTGGAGTTTGGCGGGCTGGACGCAGGGCCATCCAGGGCACCGTTCGAGCTGCTCCGGCGGCAGGTGGCAGACACCTTCCCCGCGCTGAAGGCCACCGACGAGATTGAATGGCAGGGCCACCGCCCGGCCCCCACGGACAGCCTGCCGCTGATCGGAGAGGTGCGGGGTACCGGCGTTTTCGCAGGGTTTGGCCACCATCACATCGGCCTCACGGGCGGGCCGAAAACCGGGCGAATGCTGGCGCAGATGATGACCGGCCAGCGGCCCAACACCGATATGACCCCTTATGACCCACAGAGGTTTGCAGGGTGACCCAAGATAACAAGACCAAGAATGCAGCAATCAACAAGGAGACTGACATGAAGACCTTCAAACTGACCCTCGCCGCAGCGGCGACCGTGCTGGCAGGACCGGCGCTGGCCGATACCTGGGATATGCCGATGGCCTATTCGGGATCGAACTTCCATTCCGTGACCGGCGCAGAATTCGCCCAGTGCGTCACCACCGGCACCGGCGGTGAGATCGAGATCGTGACCCATCCGGGCGGTTCGCTGTTCGCAGGGGCTGACATTAAGCGTGCTGTTCAGACCGGCCAGGTGCCGATCGGTGAGCGTCTGCTGTCGGGCCACCAGAACGAAAACGCGCTTTTCGGCGTGGACTCGATCCCCTTCCTCGTTTCTTCCTTCGAAGAGCATGACGTGCTGTGGGAAATCGCAGAGCCCTATATCACCGACCTTCTGGCCGAGCAGAACCTCGTGCTGCTCTATTCCGTGCCGTGGCCGCCGCAGGGGCTTTACTTCAACCAGGAAGTGAACTCGGTCGCAGACATGGAAGGCATCCGCTTCCGGTCCTACTCCAACGCCACCAACCGTCTGGCGGAACTGACCGGAATGCTGCCGGTGACCATCGAAGCGGCTGAAATCAGCCAGGCCTTCGCAACCGGCGTGGCCTCGTCCATGGTGTCCTCGGGCGCGACCGGCTATGACCGCCGCGTGTGGGAAAGCCTGAGCCACTTCTACGAAGTCGATGCATGGCTGCCGCGCAACTACGTGTTCGTGAACGCGGATGTCTGGTCCGACACTTCGGAAGCCAACCAGAACATCGTGCGCGCGTGCGCAGGGATGGCCGAATACGCAGGTGCATGGCGCGCCCGTGAATATACCGGCTTCACCCTTGCGGGTCTCGCCGCAGGCGGCATGACCGTGCAGCGTGCCGGTGATCAGCTGGTTGCCGACCTTCAGGAAATCGGCGCCACGATGACCGCGGAATGGCTGGCAGATGCCGGTGAAGACGGTCAGGCGATCGTTGACGCCTATCGCGCCGCCATGGCTGCACAGCAGTAACTCTGTGTCTCCCACCTCGGGGGTGCTGGACCCAGTCCGGTGCTCCCGAGGATCTTTCCCTTCCGAAAAGAGGCTGATCCATGACCGGAACTCTTGGAGTGTTGCGTTGGCTGCTGGACGGGCTTTACAGGATTGCCGGTGTTTTGGCCGCCCTCTGCCTTGTCACCATCCTTCTTCTGATCGTCGCCCAGATGGTGGCCCGCTGGACGGGCGAGCTGTTTCCCGGTGCGCCTAACTACGCGGGATATGTCATGGCGGCGGCAAGCTTCCTGGCCTTTGCCAGCGCCCTTAATGGCGGCGCGCATATTCGCGTGTCGATCCTACTTAACGCTGTGCCCGAGCGCGTGAAATGGTTGCTTGAAATCTGGTGTTTCGGGATTGCCACGGCCATCTCGGCCTACTTCGTCTACTATGCCTATTGGTTCGTTTACTGGTCGTGGAGGTTCAACGAGGTCAGCCAGGCGCAGGACGCCACGCCCCTGTGGATCCCACAATCCGTCATGGTCGTGGGTGGCGCCATCCTGACCATAGCCTTCCTCGACAATCTGATCTCCGTCCTGTTCAAGGGCGAGAGCAGGCTGGGAAGCAATATCGTCGATCAGAGCTTCGGGGAGTGATGACATGACCGAACTTCTCGCCATCATTATCTTTCTCGCGGTTCTCTTCTTCCTGCTTGGCACCGGTGTCTGGGTTGGTGTTGCCCTGATGGGCGTGGCCTGGGTTGGGATGGAACTGTTCACCTCGCGCCCTGTGGGCGACACCATGATCACAACGATCTGGGCGTCGTCATCCAGCTGGACCATCACGGCCTTGCCGCTCTTCATTTGGATGGGCGAAATACTGTATCGAACGCGCCTATCAGAGGACATGTTCCGAGGGCTGTCGCCCTGGCTGGCGCGGCTTCCGGGCGGGCTCGTGCATACCAATATCGTCGGCTGTACGGTGTTTGCAGCGGTCTCGGGGTCTTCTGCCGCGACGCTGACCACCGTGGGCAAGATGTCGATCCCGGAGCTTCGTGCCCGCAAATACCCGGAGCACCTTGTCATTGGTACGCTTGCAGGGGCCGCCACACTTGGCCTGATGATCCCGCCGTCGCTGGCGTTGATCGTCTATGGCGTTGCCGTGAACCAGTCGATCACCGAGCTGTTCTTCGCAGGGGTGTTCCCCGGCCTTGTGCTTGCCCTGATGTTCATGGGCTATGTTGCTGCCTATTCCTTCCTCTCGAAGGGCTGGCAACCCACCATTGAAACCGCGATGAGCTTTGCCGAGAAGATTCGGAACTCACGGTTCCTGATCCCGGTTATGCTGCTGATCCTTATCGTGATCGGGTCAATGTATACCGGCACCGCCACCGCTACCGAGGCCGCCGCAATCGGCGTGATCGGGTCACTGGTTCTGGCGGCCAGCCAGGGGTCGCTAAACTGGGACAGCTTCCGTGAAAGCCTGATGGGGGCGACGCGGACCTCGGCCATGATCATGCTGATCCTTGCCGGTGCGGCCTTCCTGAAACTGTCCATGGGCTTTACCGGGCTGCCGCGTGCGCTGGCAGATGGCATCGCGGCGATGGAGCTGAGCCGGTTCGAACTCTTGATGATGCTTCTGGTGTTCTACATCATCCTGGGCATGTTCCTTGACGGGATCTCGTCCGTGGTGCTGACCATGGCGGTTGTCGAGCCGATGGTTCTGGAGGCCGGGATTGACCTGATCTGGTTCGGCATCTTCGTCATCGTCGTGGTCGAGATGGCCCAGATCACGCCGCCGATCGGTTTCAACCTCTTTGTATTGCAAGGCATGACGGGGCACGAGATGAGCTATATCGCCAAGGCAGCACTGCCGATGTTCGCGATCATGGTTCTGATGTGCTTCGTGCTGATCTGGTTCCCGGAACTGGCCTTGTGGCTGCCGGAATCGATGCGCTCGGTTCCACAGTGATGCAGACAATCGGGCGGGCGCTGGAGATCTGCGCCCGCCACGGTCGCCTTGTCCTTGTGGCGGGGCTTGTGGCCGGGATTTCCCTTCCGGATCTCGCGCAAGCGATGCGGCCCCATCTTCCGTGGATGGTGGCCGTTTTGCTGTTCTTCTCGGCTTTTCGGATCGGCCCGGCGGAGACCATCGGGCAGCTGACACGCCTGTGGCGCCCCTTGCGCGACGTGGTGGCATTGCAGTTGCTTCTGCCCGTCATTGGTTTTGCACTGTTTACGCTGGCAGGTGTTATCGAAACGGTCCCGGCCTTGGCGGTGATGCTGATGCTGGCAGCGCCTTCGATCACCGGGGCACCCAATTTCATGGTGCTCGCTGGCAAGGACCCGGCCCCCGCGATGCAGATCCTGATCTTCGGGACGGCTTTGTTCCCGCTGACCGTGCTGCCCATCCTGTGGCTGATGCAGGGCGCGATGCCGGGGGCAGGGGACGTGCTGGCCGCTGCGGGTCGGCTGGTGGCCGTGGTCGCGCTGGCGGTGG
>NZ_JBPBBA010000037.1:0-41657 GCF_050896395.1 Nioella aestuarii
GAGAACCCGCTGTTCTACAAAGAGAACACCCGCATGTTCTACGGCGACGCAAAGGCCAGCATCGACAGCCTGCTGCCAAAAGTGGGCTGAGGCCCCCCAAAGAACGAGAATGGACGAAGCCCCGGATTTCCGGGGCTTTTTCTTGAACCGATGGCGTGGCGATCATAGCATGTCTGGACCATTCACGAACCAGGGGACCAGCGTCATGACCCGCTTGCTCGCTTTGATCGTTCTTGTTGCAGCTTTTTCAGCCCAATCTGCCTCGGCCCAATGGAATGACCCAAGATGGGCTGCGGAACGCCAGTATTACATGGGCCTCAGCGCGCGCGCCTGCGAGGGGGATGCGACTGCGCGCCAGATCCTTGAGAACGATGCGTGGGACAGCGGTCATCCGATTGCCATGAATTCCTGGGCGTCTGTGCTTAACCCAAACCGAGGCTGCGTGGGGGTTGCAACGGGCGGAGGAGCGATGACGCTGCACTTCTGGGAATTGGCTGCGAACGGCGGTTACCCGCCCGCAATGTACAACTGGGGGTTCGCCCGCCTTGATGGTGACTTTGGGTTGGATGTGGATATTGGCGAAGGGCTGCACTGGATGGAAAACGCCGTTGGTGTTGGCTATCCGCTTGCCGCTGCGACGCTGGCTGAGGTGTATTCCCAGGGCCTCTACGGTCAGCGCCGGGATCAGCAGGCGGCACAGGCCTATTTTCAGCGGGCGCAGCAACTTGGACTTCCGCAGGACAGGCTTGCTGAGCTTGCCGGCCTGATCGGGGTCTCCGCGGGTGCAGGCGACAGCTCGCGGCTGGTTCAGCCTGATGTCCAGCCACAACCCCAGCCCGGACCAGGTGGTGGTGCCGGGTATTTTCAGGTGACTATCGGCGGCGCGTCCAGCTATGGCGGTGTTCCGCGTCTTGGCGATCGGCAGAACATGGGGAACTGGGTCGACCAGATTGTGTATGTCGGGCAGCTATTTGGGCGAGAGGGCGGTTGCTGGACCACCGACGGCCTTTACATCGTGGGTCGTACCCGTGTGGATATGACGGAATATGCGACCGCAACTCTGGAGCAACTGATCGAAAATTCGGACCGGGAACGGCAAGCCGGACGCGGAGCGCGGTATGTTCAGGACTTCCGCGACTTGAATGCAGGCATCGCTTTTATCGAGCAAAATCAGGACCGCGTGGACAATACCGGGCAACCCTTCATGATGACACTGGCCGAGGCCCAGGCCTATGGACCCCGATGCCAGAGCAACTCGGGCGATATCCAGTATCCGACACCAGTGCGGACCGCTGGATTCTAGGAAGGCAAGGTCGCAATCGGATGGGTGTTGCGATGGATTTCGCAGGCGTTTGGGGGATTGACCCCATGCCGATCGTGGTCGTTTGAATGTAGGCTTGGGTTAGTTTCGAATTATGTTCAAGGAAAGCCAGCCATGACACGCCTTTTTGCCACCGCTCTTACCGCTCTGACACTGTCCACTGTTGCAGCCCATGCCGAATGCCGGGTGATTGAATTCGCCCCCGGCACGAATTCTGCGCAGGTTCATGCTACGTCCTACCATGCGTTGACCGAGTGTTTCTTCCTGCGGGTGCGGCCCGGACAGGCTGCGCATGTGCGCATCATTGGCGGCACGGACACGACCTTTGACACGCCCGAGACGGGCCCCGATCAGATCGACACGTCCTTCCTGCTGAATTCCAATTGGCTGGAGGTCTACATTCAAAAGGGATCTGCGAACCCGGATCGGGAAAACGTGATCGTCGAGTTCACCATTAACTGAGCCGCGCCGCGAGACGCCCCACATCTTGGCGGATCTGGTCCCGGATCGGCCCATGCCTGGGGATGTCACGAAGCGTTGTAAACCAGTGGTCCGGCGGGGATTTGCCCCGGCGGGCCTTGTCCCATCTCAGCGCCCTCAGCACGGCTTCGGCTTCAGGTGGCAAACGCGCGGGGATGTCATGGCCGTTCAGCGTGGCCCAGACCCCGGTCCACAACCTGCCGACCGACCACGGGTTGTAACCGCCGCCCCCCAAAACCAGCAAGCGTGGGGCGTTCAGGTCCATCAGCGCGCGGACAACAGCCCAATGCGCATTGTTGGACAGGGTCAGGCGAGAGAGCGGATCTTCCTCCACCGCATCCGCCCCGCATTGCAACACAATGGCATCTGGTCGAAAGGCGTGCAGGGCAGGCAGGATCAGGTCGTCGCGGATGAGGTCCATCTCGCTGTCATTCAGCCCGCGCGGCACCGGCAGGTTGAAGCAGTTGCCGCCACCGTCATCGGACAGCGCCCCGGTGAAGGGCCAGCGGCGGTCTTCATGCACAGACAAGAGCAGCGCATCAGGGTCGCCCGCGAGGCCGTATTCCACGCCATCGCAATGATGGGCGTCGATATCGACATAGGCAATGCGTTGCGCACCGGCACGGCGCAACGACAGCATCGCCAATACCGGATCGTTGAGATAGCAAAAGCCCCCCGCGCGGTCGGGGAAGGCGTGATGGGTGCCGCCGCCGGGGTGGTAGATGACGCCGCCATGGGCCAGCATCTCGCCCGCCTAGAGCGAGGCACCAGCCGCGGTGGCCGGGCGACGGAACATCTCGGCGTAGACCGGGTTCGACACGGTGCCGATCCCGTGCCGATCGCGGATCTCTGGGCTAACCTGTTGCCGGGTTTCGGCGTCTTGCAGGGCGGCCAGATAATCGGGGGTGTGCCATATCGTCAGTGCGGCGGGTTTGGCGCGGGGGCTGTTGCGGTATTGCGCAGGCGGCAGCCAGCCCATGGCGCGCGACAGGTCCATGACGGTCGACACACGGGGCACGCGCAGCGGGTGGTGCGGCCCATAGGAAGAATGGCGATAGATCTCGGAGCCGAAGAAAAGCGGGCCTTCCAGGCCCAGTTGGTCGGTCATGCGTGATTTCCCTGCCATTGTCTGAAGAGAGTTCGCGCCAAAGGTGCAATTTTCAACCCCGTCTCTTTGCGGTCGCGGATTTTCCGACTAGATTGGTCGGGAGCAGCACGGTCACAAAGAAGAGGCACCCAAGCGCAGATGGGAAGCTTTCGAACATATCAGTCTCCCATACGCCTTGAAGGCGCTGGCAAGCGCGAGCCGCGGATGCAATTCGCAGCGCTTCCTTTCCGGCGCAAGAAGTCAGAGGTTGAAATCCTCTTGATGACCAGCCGCGACACCGGGCGGTGGATCATCCCAAAGGGCTGGCCCATGGATGGCAAGACACCCGCCGAAGCCGCCGCACAGGAAGCCTGGGAAGAGGGCGGCGTGCGCGGGGTTGTCAGCGAAACCTGCGCGGGCTTTTATTCCTACACTAAGTCGCTGCCGGACGAGGATGGCCGCACGCCTTGCATCGTAGCCGTGTTCCCGCTTGAGGTGCGTAAGCTGGACAGCGAATTCCCAGAGGAGGGAATGCGCAAGCTGAAATGGTTCACGCAACGCAAGGCGGCGGTGCGCGTGGATGAGCCAGAGCTGAAAAAGATCATTCGCAACTTTTCTCCCGGCAAGTATATGTGACGTCCCCGCGACATACCGGGGCTTGATTCTGCACCCGCGAAGACTACTGTTTTGCAATCATGATCCGCTACACGCTCAAATGTGCCGATGGCCACAGCTTTGACAGCTGGTTCAAGTCCGCCGAAGCCTTCGAGGCACTCGAAGGACGTGGACTGCTGTCCTGCTCGGTCTGTGGAAGCAGCGATGTGCAAAAGGCGATGATGGCGCCAAGAGTGGCGAAGTCTGCCTCGAAACCTGAGGAAAACGCGCCTGTCAGCTTGTCAAAACCGGCCAACCCGATGGAAGAAGCCTTGAGCGCCCTGCGCAAACATGTAGAGGAAAACTCCACTTATGTGGGCGGCAATTTCGCCCGGGAGGCGCGCAAGATTCATCTGGGCGAGGCACCCGACCGGCTGATCCACGGAGAAGCGAACCCCGAGGAGGCAAAGGCGCTGATCGAGGATGGAATTCCCGTTGCACCCTTGCCCATCATACCCAAAAACCGGAGCACCTGAGATATGCACGCTGTTGTGACCGGAGCCTCCCGCGGGATTGGACTGGAACTGGTCAGACAGCTTTGTGCACGTGGCGATGCGGTTCTTGGAACCTGCCGTGATGGGGAAACCCGCGATGTGGGTGCGTGGCAGGCGCTGGACGTGACCGACCCCGCCTCGGTCGCGGCTCTTTCGGCGGCGCATTCTGGACCCGTGGACCTGCTGGTCTGTAACGCGGGCGTGTATCTCGATAAGCTGCACCAGATCGATGATGGTTTCCCGCCCGAGATGTGGGCGCACACTTTCGCGGTCAATGTGACGGGTGTTTTCCTGACCGTCCAGGCACTGTTGCCGCAGCTTCGCGCGGCTGGGGGCGCAAAAATCGCAATCATAGGCTCTCAGATGGGCAGTGATACGAAGGCACCGGGGGGGTCTTTCATCTACCGGGCGTCCAAGGCGGCCGCGCTGAATCTGGGGCGCAACCTGGCGGCGGAACTACTGCCAGAGGGGATTGCCGTGGGTGTCTATCATCCCGGCTGGGTCCAGACCGACATGGGGGGCACGGCGGCCGATATCACGGTGCGGGACTCTGCCGAGGGGCTGTTGGCGCGGTTTGACGCGTTATCGCTGGCCTCTACGGGCTGTTTCCTGACATGGGACGGGCGTGAGCACCCTTACTGAGCAGCAACCTCTGACGGGCCGTCATCCTCGACAAACGCGCGTAATTCAGGGTCTTCGAGCTGCATTTCGATGGTGCGCAGTGCACTGTCCAGCGCAGCGCGTTGAAGCGCTGCAAGATCGCCATCGCGTAACATCTCGTCCATACGGCCCTGCAGGTCGCCCGAGCGGATCGACGCATCTTCGCAGGAATTGAGATCAAACTTGTCCCAGTAGTCCATGTCGATGCGACTTTTGTCCTTGGAATTGGCCGTGCCGCGCAAGCGCTTGAGCAGAAATTCCTCACGGCTTTTGATCGCGTAGTGGTTCATCTGTGCGAAGTCATAGGCGACGATATCCTTGTTCGACCGCCAGCCACTGCGCAGATATTTCTCACCCATGGGTTCGCCGCGCGCGTTCACCCAGTTCACCTGGTCCGGGTGGATGTCGACCTTCTTTTCGAAGCGGGGCCGATGAACGCCGAAATAGTCGAAGCTGGCGGGGCGGAAGAGTGTCTTGAAGCCCCAGACCAGCCCGTTTTCCGGGTTTTCGATGCGGCAGGCGCGGGTAAAGCGCTGTGTCACCGGTTCGGGCATCATGTGGCGCTGTCCGCCGGATCCGAAGAGGCGCCAGTTTGCCGAGATGGCTTCGGTTGTGTCGGGGCAGGCCCCGATCAGCGCGTCAACGGTGCCGTCGCCCACATGGATGTTGAGGAACTCATCCGCATCCGCAATCAGCACCCAGGACGCCTCACGCACCACCGACATCTGGTTGGCCCTGCTATAGGCGCGGCGTTGCGGATCCATGCGGTGGCCGATCGGGTTGTCGAAGTGATGGACGACCCCCATGGAGTCCAGCCGGTTTAGCAGCAGGTTCGTACCGTCAGTGCAGTCGTTGGAGAAGAGAACGAAATCATCGAATCCCAGATTGCGGTAATGGGCGATCCATTCCAGCAGATAGGGCCCCTCGTTCTTCATGGTGGACAGCACCACCTTGCGCCCATTGCCGGGGTAGGGCAGCGAAAGCTTTGGCCGCAAGGCGGGGGCGGCAGGTTTATCTTCAGGCATTGCAGCAGACTCCGGTTCGGGAACGGCAGCCCCGGTTTCGTCGATCACCTCGCCTGTCTTGCGGGCCTTCTGAATCAGCGCGATCAGCCGGGAGCGGGTTTCTGGTGCCAGATTTGGGGCGGGCTGTTCGGGTTCCGGCTTCTTGTCGGTTCTTTCGCCGGTTTCGAGATCAACCCCGGTTATCTTCGCCAGTTCCTCTGCGTCCATTGCATCCTGCCGCTTCTCGGCATTTCGGATGCCGGTGGACCGCGCAATCATCTTGGCGATGGTCTTGTTGGGCACTCCTTCGGCCTGCATCTTGCGCACCAGTTCCTGGGTGTCCTTGGGCAGATGCTGAGTGAACAGCACCTCATCGAGCTGGTCGATGCGTACCGCGCCGGCCTCTCGCAGGCTGGCGACCCATTCGTCGTATTCGCCGGTATGGCGCAGCTGTTCGACGCGGGCGGCGTGGTAGGCGAGCGCGTCGTCCTGCAACTTGGCGAGCGTCTTGTCCTTCAGCATCTCCTCCATCAGCGCCTTGACCTTGGGTGCATGGCGCGCGGCGCTGACATTGGGTTCCTGCTCGTTCCGGTCGAAGATCGAGAAATAGGAGGCGTTATATTTGTCCTCCTTGTTGTTCACGTTGCCGCGCAGCCGGCGCAGCAGGTAGGCTTCGTAGCTTTTGACGGCGTAGTGGTTCATCTCAACGAAGTCGTAAGACAGCGTTGGTCCGGTCGAGCGCCAGCCGCTTTTCTTGAAGCTTTCGGTCATCGGCTTGCCGCCGCCGTTGACCCATTTCAGCGCCAGCAGTTTTTCAACCTGCCCTTCCTTCGACGCCTTGTGCTTGATCGACGGGCGATGGATGCCGAATTTCATGTCGGGGAAGGGCCGCACCATGGACTTGACGCCCCAGCCCTTGCGGAACCGATCGGGCGCGCCGTGGGTGTAGCTTTCAGTCACCAGACCGGGCCGCCAGTCGAGCACATTGTTGGATCCGTAGAAACGCCAGGTGATCATGACGCCCTCGGTCTCGTCCGGCATGGCATCGACCAGTTCCTGAACGGTGCCCTCGCCAAGCTTGATGTTGACGAATTCATCGGCGTCCATGGTCAAGACCCATTCGGACTCGCAAATCTCGGGGTTTTTACCTGCCAGCCACAGCGCATGGGGCTGCGGTTTCTTGCCCTTTGGCACTTCGTTGCGGAAATGCTGGCAATAGCCCATCTCCTGCAACCGGATCAGCATGTCATCCGTGCCGTCCTGACAGTTGTTGGTATAGACACAGATGTTATCGAAACCGATCAGGTGATGATAGGCGACCCACTCCAGCAGGCAGTGGCCCTCATCCTTCATCATCGACAGGATTGTGTACCTGTGCTTCGGCATGAACTGCCCCCTGGGCGCGCGCCCGTTGCTCGTATCCTCGTGCCAATCCGTCCGATGGGACCGGTCATTCGTATTGAGACGGATTAAAGCGCATATCCCTCTCAATTGCGAGGGGCCGCGTGGGGATGGATTCAATTGGAGGCATTTTTTTGAGTTCAAGAGTGTCTTTGATCACTCTCTCGTGATGCGCAACAAATTTCCGTCGCGAAAAGTTGTGTGCATTTACGCGCAGAAACATCTGCTGAGTTTGCCGTTTTGATCGGCAATTTCCGGGCCTATCTGCTTCCTCACAAGGCGGGTCGCACCGCCACCACAACACCGCAAACACATATTCGACTCTCGAAAGGAAAGACCATGAAAACCCTCGCAATCACCGCTTCGCTTGTTGCTGCCCTGTCCGCTCCGGCCTTCGCAAATGACACCCTTGCCGCCTCCGTTGGCGTGGAAGCAGGTCAATATACTCTTGCTGAACTGATCCAGCTGCGCGACGCCCTGGAAGGCAACGACCAGGCAACGGCCGCCTTCATCCTGAACGGCAACGAAAACCCCGTTGACGGCTCGGTCGCCTTTGAGGCCCGTCTGCGTCAGGCCGAAGAAGACGGTGACTATGCCATCGCATCTTACCTGCGCAACAGCGGTTCGGAAGTGATTTCGACCCAGAGCTTCGGCGTGAACGAAACCGCCGCCCGTATCTTTGCGGAACTGGCAGAAGCTGACGACAGCTAAGATCAGGGCGGGCCAGCTCGGCTCGCTCTAACCGCGCCATCCCAGATTGTCCCCCCTGTTCCTGATCCGACCCCTCCCCAAGCGGATCACTCCTGGATGCGGTGCGGTGAACCGGTCCTGATGCGAAAGTGTCGGGGCCGGTTAACGTTTGGGGGTTGAGGCGCGGTTATCCGGTAGACAGAACCGCGCGGGCCAGCGTCTCGACATAATCGTCAACGGTGCCTGCGGACATGCCGCAGCGCAGGCTGTCATGATAGAGCATCCGAAGCAGCAGTTCGTCATGATGGGTCAGGACGCCGAATTCTTCGTCATCATTGAAGATCGACGGCCACGCCTCGGGGCTGTCATTGGTCAGGCCCATTCCCTGCGCCAGCTCTTCCTCGATGCAGGATCGGCGCATAAGCGGCGGGTGTTCAGCGCGGACGATTGCAATGGCCTGCTGATAGCCGTCGGCGGGATTTACGCCAGGTACGGCAACGACCATACAAAAAGTGTTGGGGCGCATCCGTAAAATAGCGCCCTGGGCCGCCCGGCTGAGACCTGGTGCAATCTGTTGCAGGATAGATCGCGCATTGGCGCGTTCATCGTCGTTCAGGATCAGAACGTGAAAGTTGGGCGCAGAATTGACCACGCTGATCGGATGACCGCTTGCCCGTTGCAGCCGCTGCGCCACGCTTTGAACGGTGGACAGATCCCGACGCTGTTGTGGTCCGCTGACCGAAGCGCCGAAATGCACGCCAAGCCGAATGGGCTGTTCCCACCTGCGCAGAGGGGACGCACCGCCGCCCTGGGCTGCCCCACCTCCACGCAAGGAATATTCGGACCGCATGGCAATGGCCATGAAGTTGCGCGCCAGTGTCGTGGCGTCGAGACTGGTACTGCGCCGTTCCTGCCGCAGGCGGCCTTCAGATACCAGCTGCTGTTCCATCTGCTGATAGTAGCTGGCCAGTTGAACAACAGGTTCGTGCTGTGCAACGGCCCGCGTCGCGCCAAGCGCACAGGCCGCGCAGGCGACAAGCGAAAGGATCAGTCGGGCAATCGCGCCTTTGGTGGGCGTGTTGCGGGTAAAGATCATGTCTAGCTCCGGCACTGGTGTCGGGAGTGGCCCGGCGAGTGATCCGGGCACGTCGCGATCAGTGTTCGAGGGCATCGGGAGACTGTCAACCGCTGCGAGGAAATTGTGAACGGAGATAGCTGTGATGGGGGCATTGCGCTTTCGGCTAAGCGCCTGCCACGTATTGCGAATTCACCTGGAAATACGGCTTTCCGCTTTTGATCACTTTTTCAGGGTGTGTTGAGGTGCGCCGCTCCTGCCGCGGCGGGAATCGCCCTGCTTGGGTCAAAGTGAGGTTGTCACACCGGCGCTTTGCAACTGGTGCAGGCGGGCATAGGCCCCGTCCGCCTGCATCAGATCGGAATGCGTGCCTTGTTCAACGACTTGGCCTTTGTCCATCACCACGATCAGATCAGCGTTGCGGATGGTGGACAGGCGATGCGCGATGACCAGTGTCGTGCGCCCTTCGGACAGGCGTGCCAGCGCCTCTCCCACCAGTTTTTCGGATTGCGCATCTAGGGCGGAGGTGGGTTCATCCAGCAGCAGGATCGGTGCATCGCGCAGCATGGCGCGAGCGATTGTGACCCGCTGACGCTGGCCGCCTGACAGGCCCGAGCCGCGCGGACCGACCGGAGTTTCGAGTCCGAGGGGAAGCGCGTTGGCGAATTCCAGGACCGAGGCAGCCTCGGCCGCGGCGCGAACCTCTTCGTCGGTGGCGTCGAGGCGACCGAGACGGATATTCTGGGCAATCGTTTCGTCAAAGAGCGCCTCGGCCTGACCGACAAGCGCAATGGAATCGCGCAGGCGTTCGATATCGGCGTCCGTTGTCGAGGTGCCACCAAGTGTAATGCGACCAGCGGAGGGATCGACCAACCGCGACAGAAGCGAAAACACCGTGCTTTTGCCTGCGCCGGACGGGCCCACAAGGGCTGTGGTCTTGCCCTGTGCGGCGGTGAAGCTGAGACCTTTCAGCACTGGCATATCGCCATAGGCGAAATCGACCCCGTCAAAAACCAGATCGCCGGGGGTCAGCGGTTTGGGCTGGGCCGGAGGCATGATTGTCGGGCGCGCCTCGAGCACTTCATAGAGCCGTTCGAGCGAGGCCATGGCTGCCTGAACATTTCCAACCAGCGCCGACAGCCGTCGCATCGGATCAAAGACCAGCGCCAATGCGGTGAAAAAGGACATGAACTGCCCCACGGTTTTTTCACCCGCCATAATCTGATGCCCGCCATAGATCAGCACCGCCAGAAATCCGACCGCCGCGATAATGTCGATCATCGCCGGATTTGCCGCCTTGCCCCGTTCAGAGCGCAGCTGTGCCGCGAGGAAACCGTTCACCTCTCGGTTAAAGCGGTCGGTTTCGTGTTTTTCCAACCGGTTGACCTTGATGGAAACGATGCCGTGAAAGATTTCATCCAGCTGAGTAGACAGGCGAGAGGCCGCTTCGCGCGCAACACCGGTGGTTTTGCGGATCAACCTTTGCAGCAAAGCCAGTGGGAGGATCAGCAGCGGCACACCAGCCAGCGCCAGAAGCGCCCATTGCCAGTCAGACCAGATCATCACAGTCAGCAGCGATATGACCGCAATCGCGTCTCGTCCAAGGGTCATCAGTGTGGCGCTGGCCATGCTTTGCAACGCCAGCGTGTCGCCGCGCACCCGTTCAATTAGCGCGCCCGGGGCGTTGTCCTGAAAATACCGTGAATCAAGGCCCAGCAAATGCGCCAGCAGCCGGGATTGCAGATTCGTCGTGACGCGCAGACCAATCGTGACAATCAGCACCCTTTGACCGAAGCCCGACATGGCTCGAAGGATGAAGACGCCCGAGATGGCCATCGCAACCCACATCACCGAATCCGAGTCGCCTGCAACGAAGAACTCGTCGAAAAGCGGTTGGATAAGATAAGAGATGGCCCCAAGCGAGCTGCCTTCCAACACCATCAGCACGGAGGCCACGATCAACAGCGGCCAGAACTGCACCACATGGTCTTGCCACAAGCGGATCAGCAGGTGTTTATGAGGTTCACTCACGACGCAGTATCCAGTCCAACATTCGGTTTCCGCCGCGAGCTTCGGTAAACCGGGCTGTCAGCGCTTCGGGATCATAGACCGTATCGACCCAGTCCAGAAAGCTGATACCGGTCTTTTGGCGATCTTCCGCGTAAGCATCGACAAAGGCGTCAAGAATGCCCGTGCGTGATACCCGCAGATGCGCGTATTTCCAGGACAGTTGCCGTGCCGCGATCTCTGGTTCGGTACCCCGTGCCAAAAGGTACAGAACCGAGGCCAGGCCGGCCCGGTCCGCGCCGGATTTGCAGTGCATCAGCATCGGTTTCTCAGCGGCGTCCATCAGCATCAGAGCCGTGTGAATATCCTGCTTTGTCGGGGCAGCGCTGGAATACAGCCGCCCATTGACCAGCGTGATCCCAGAAGCGGCGCAAGCTTCGGTTTCCAGCAGGTAGCTGCCCCAATGGCTGACGCCGCGAAAGTTCAGGATGGTGCGGATGCCCATCTGCGCCAGATCGGCGATTTGCTCGGGCGAAGGCTGGTTGGATCGCCAAACGCCCGGGGCAATTTCGAAGCGGTTGGTCCAGAGCTTTCGAATGATGCCATGATCGAGAATGTTCATGTCATAGCGCGCTGCCTTTCGCGCACCGGGTGCGTCCAGATCCGCCGACCAGCCTGCGCGCCATTCGGCCAATGCCGCATGGCGGCGGTCACGGCGGTTGCGCAGGGCTGTCTTCAGGGCGGTGATCACGGGGCGGCGGGCCTTGGTCTGTTTCGGGTATGGCTGATTACGCTGGACAGGTTCGTTTCACAAGCCGATCAGGGCAGCAGCAGGAGCCATCCAGAGGCGGTCAAAACCGTGGCTGCAGTGCCGATTAACACGGCAGAGGCCGCAACCCGCTTTGCCGCGCCATACATATTGGCGAAGAGATAGGCGTTGACGCCAGGGGCCATGGCCGCCGTCAGCACAGCGCCGCGCAATTGATCGGTTGTCAGATCGGTCACAACGCGGCCCATGCCATAGGCAATCGCCGGGTGGACCAGCAGCGACAGCACACAGACATAAGCGATGACCTTGGCGTCTCCTTCGGGCCGGTAGCGATAGAGAACTCCACCAAGGCCGAACAGGGCGGCGGGCAGAGCGGCGCGGATCATCAACGACAAGGCTTCGTCCACGATGCCTGGCAGGGGCAGGGCTGTCAGGTTGACGATGAACCCCAGAATGATGCCGATCATCAAAGCGTTGGAAAAAATCGCCCTGCCCACGGTTTTCAGCAGCCGAATGGGCGCGCGGGTTTGGGTGATGGCAATCTCCATCGTGGTGATGCCAAGCAGGTAGCAAAACGGCGCGTGGATCGAGATGATGGCATAGTTTGGCACCAGCGCCTCAGCGCCATACGCGCGTTCCATGATCGGCAGGCCAAGCAGCACGGAATTGGCAAAGAGCGCCACGAAGCCGATGGCGATGCTGTCAGGCAGGCTGCGCCCGAAGACATAATACGCGCCGAGGATGCCAAGAACGAAACAGGCAGTTGAGCCGGTGAAGTAGGACAGCAGTAAGCGCCAGTCGAAGCTTTGTCCCAGATCGAGCGAGGATATGGCTGCAAACAGCAGGCAAGGCACCGCGAATTTCTGAGTGAAGACCATCAGCCCATCGACACCGCTGTCGGAAAACAGCCCGCGCCAAACGGCTAGGTACCCGGCCCCAAGCACCAGGAAGACGGGCAATACAACGTCAAGCAGGGCGGTCATTCAGACCTCGTACCGGATCACCAGCCCGTCATAAGCGGGCGTGATGTGGTCGGGTGTTTCATCTGTGACGGTCTGGTAATCCAGATCAATGTGCATGTTGGTCAGCACCGCGCGGCGGGGTGCTGCGCGCTCGATCCAGCCAAGGGTCTTGTCCAGATGCGCGTGGGACGGGTGTGGCATACGGCGCAGGGCGTCCACGATCCAACAATCGAGATCAGCCAATGCGGGCCAAGTGGTCTCCGGGATGTCGGACGCGTCAGGCAGATAGGCCAGATCGCCGATGCGAAAGCCCAGACTGTCGATATTGCCGTGCTCGACCTCGAAAGGGGTCAGTCGGATCACGCCGCCGGGTCCGTCAATCTCGATATCGCCATCAATGGAGCAGAGATTCAGGATCGGCGGATAGGCAGACCCTTCGGGTTGCACGAAGGCATAGCCGAACCGGTTGAGCAGGTCGTTCTGCGTCGCGCCATCGGCGTAAACCCGGATCCGCTCGCGCATGTTGAAGACGATCATGCGCAGGTCGTCGATGCCATGTACGTGGTCCGCGTGACCGTGGGAATAGACCACGCCATGCAGCTCGCCCACCCCAGCATCCAGCAGTTGCGACCGCAGGTCGGGCGAGGTGTCTATCAGTACGCGGGTAGTGCCCCCCGTATCTTCGCGTTCGATCAGCATCGAACAGCGGCGGCGGCGGTTCTTGGGATTGGTCGGGTCGCAATCGCCCCAATGTCCCCCGAGCCGGGGCACCCCCCCAGACGATCCGCAGCCCAGAATGGTGAAACGCAGCTCGGCCATCAGGCGGCGTGCCTCCATTCCTTGGCCTTCCAGAACAGGCGGTCGAAATTGGCGGTGGTCTGGGCGAAAAACGCGGCTTCGGACATGCCGAACGTCTCGGCTGCACGTTTGGCCGTGTGGAAGGTATATGCCGGTTCATTGCGTTTGCCGCGATAGGGGGGCGGCGCAAGATAAGGCGCGTCGGTTTCCACAAGGATGCGGTCCACGGGCGCGGCGGCGAAGATGTCGCGCAGATCGGATGAGCGCGGGAAGGCCGTGATCCCTGACATCGACAAGTAAAACCCAAGGCCAAGTGCGCATTCCGCCAGCGCGGGCGACGAGGTGAAGCAATGCATCACACAAGTGAACGCGCCACGGCCATGCTCTTCCGTCAGGATGCGGGCCATATCGTCATCGGCATCGCGCGAATGAATGATCAGCGGCAGGCCGGTCCGGCGCGCGGCCTCGATATGCAGGCGCAGGCTGTCCTGCTGCATATCGGCGCTGTCGGCGGTGTAGTGATAGTCGAGGCCGGTTTCCC
The DNA here is from genome assembly GCF_050896395.1 of Nioella aestuarii. Lineage (NCBI taxonomy): Bacteria > Pseudomonadati > Pseudomonadota > Alphaproteobacteria > Rhodobacterales > Paracoccaceae > Nioella > Nioella aestuarii. The sequence goes on from NZ_JBPBBA010000037.1 coordinate 13,944, forward strand.
CAATGCCCACGAATTTCGGATGTTTCGCCAGCGCCACCAGTTCCTCGACCGTGGCCATGGGTTCGTCTGCGGCACTCATTGGATGGGTGCCTGCGGCCCAGAAAACCGGGGCATGGGCGTCGGCGATGGCCTGAACCTGCGGCACATTGCGAAGCTTGGTGCAGATCGTCACCATGCGTGTCACGCCTTGATCAACGGCGCGGCTGATCACCTGCGGCAGTTCCTCAGCAAAATCGGGGAAGTCGAGGTGGCAATGGCTGTCGACAATATCCGGCAGGTCACTCATCAAGCGTCGTCCTTTGCGCCTTCCGTGAATGGGTCAGAGGGGCAGGCGCTGGGCAGTGCTGCCAATCCTGAGACACATATCAAGGAGAAGCGCGGCAGGGTCAAGGTTGACCGCCTTGCCCCGCCGGGCGCGCGACGTCAGATCCGCAGACAGATCGGCCCAAGCGCGGCCTGCATACATATTGGGCGCAAGGCGGGTCAGCAGATCGGCCTCGCCCGGCAGGATTTCCTGCGGCGGCTGGCCGATGGCCCCAGTGCGCGCCAGTCGCGACATCATCCGGTCCATCAGGTCGAGCGTCAGCTCGAACCGCGCTTCGGCCCCACGCGCGCCGCCGTTGTCGGCCAGTTTTGTCGCGCGCGTGCGGTCCATGCGGGGCAGGGTGGCGAACAGCTCCATGATCTCGGCGTAGAGGGTCAGGCCCTCATGCTGGATCAGCGCCACAGCCTCGCCTGCCGATCCCGCGGCAAGCTCCGCCAGCGCGGTGCTGTCTGCGGCCTCGATCCCGGCTTGCTGCAGGGCGCGCCCCATATCCTCGGGACCAAGCGTTCCGAGTGTCAGCGTGCGGCAGCGAGACCGGATGGTGGGCAACAGGCGTGAGGGTTGATGCGAGACGAGCAGCAGCGTGGCGTTCTTTGGCGGCTCCTCCAGCATCTTCAAAAGCGCGTTGGCGGCGTTCTGGTTCATCTCTTCGGCAGCGTCCACGATCACCACGCGACGGCCATTTCCCCCTGCGGAGAGCCCGAAGAAATCCTTCATCTTGCGGACTTCATCAACCGTGATCATGGTCTTCAGTCGCTTCTTTTCACGGTCCCATGGTCGGCGGATCAGACATAGACCCGGTTCAGACAGCGCATGAATGCGATGCGCGACAGGGTTCTCTGGCGAAATGTCCAGCCGGTCAGGTGGCGGAGGAGCGCCGAAAAGCGCGTCGCCTTCGTCCATCGGTGTGGCCAGCAGAAACCGCGCGATGCGCCAGGCGAGCGTCGCCTTGCCGATGCCCTTGGGGCCGGTGATCAGCCAGGCATGGTGCATTCGGCCCGAATTGTAGGCGTCGAGAAAGGCGGCCTCTGCGGTGTCATGGCCAAATAGGTCATGGGCCTCACGCGGATGCGGCGCCCCTTCGGCGCGGTCGGCCTCTGGCAGCTCTTCGGCTTCGCCAAGGGTCTTCATGACAGCTCCGCCTGAACGATGGCCAGAACATCCGCAGCCACAACGTCCTGGGGCCGGTCGCCGTCGATCACTCGGAATCGCGCGGCGAATTCCTGCGCAAGACCGAGAAACCCCGCGCGCATCTGTTCCTGAAGCTCCAACCCGAAATCCTCAAACCGTTCCTCGGTGCCATTGCGGCCCTTGGCGCGGGCCAGCCCCTTGGCCGGGTCCATGTCGATCAGTAGCGTTAGGTCAGGTTCACGCCCGATCATCAGGGAATGCAACGCATCGACCTGAGCGCGCAGGTCGCCGCGTGACAGACCCTGGTACATGCGGGTGCTGTCGGCGAAGCGATCGCAGAGCACTATCTTTCCGGCGTCCAGAGCGGGCAGGATCGTGCGTTCCAGATGATCCCGGCGTGCGGCAGTAAAAAGCAGGATCTCGGTTTCTGCCGACCAGCGGTCGGGGTCGCCTTCCAGCACCAATGCACGGATTTCCTCGGCCCCGGGCGAGCCGCCCGGTTCGCGGGTCAGAACAACCTCGTGGCCCACGGCGCGCAAGGTTTCTGCCAGCACGCGCGCCTGGGTGCTTTTACCCGAGCCATCAATGCCTTCAAACGAGATGAACATCAGCCGGCCAGCGGGTCGCTGCCGCCGAACACCATCTGCATAACCTGTTCAAAAGCGGTGCGCAGGCGCAGGCCGATCCCGGCGGTGCCGACGTCCTGCGTGGCCAAGAGTGGGACGCGGCGTTCTTCCATATCGGGCACGCGGATCACCAGTTCGCCCAGTTCCTGACCGGCGACAATGGGGGCCTGAATTGGGCCGGAATAGATCACCTCGGCTTCCATCTCGCTGTCCAACAGGGCGGGCAGCAACATCGTGACACTTTCCGCAGCGGCCATCCCGACGCTTGCCGCGTCACCCAGGAAAACCTCGGCCTGCGCCACTTCCGTGCCCTCTGTCACGACCTCGCGTTCGGCGAACTGCCTGAAGGCCCAGTTGACAATGCGTTCGCTTTCGCGCGCCCGCGCCTCGGCACTATCCAGTCCCGTGATCACGAAGGTCACCCGGCGGTTTCCCTGTGTGGCAGAGCCGACCAGGCCATAGCCTGCTTCCTGCGTATGGCCGGTTTTCAGGCCATCCGCACCGATCCCCAGCCCAAGCAAGGGATTGCGGTTGAAGCGGTTGTCGGGTGCGCGACCGTCAAATTCGAACTCGCGGATATTGAAGTAGTGATAGTATTGCGGAAATTCCGTGATCAACCGCTCTGCCAGGATGCCCAGATCACGCATCGACATAACATGCCCCGGCACTGGCCAGCCATTGGAGTTGCGGAAGGTAGAATTCATCATCCCCAGCTGCCGCGCCCGTTGTGTCATGAGGTCTGCAAAGCCCTCCTCGGTTCCGTCGGGCGACAGAGCTTCGGCCAGAACGGCGGTCGCATCATTGCCGGACAGAACGATAACGCCGAGGATCAGGTCCTCAACGCTGACCCGATCACGGGTGTTGAGGAACATGGTCGAGCCGCCGTAATCCATCGCATGTTGACTGACCGGCAAAAGCGTATCCAGCGACAACCGCCCATCTTCCAGTGCCTCGAAAACCATATTCAGTGTCATGAGCTTGGACATCGAGGCCGGGGGCAGCGGCACATCGGCGTTGATGTCGAGCAGCACCTGCCCGGTGTTGTGGTCGATCACGTAAGCGGCACTCGCCTCGGTCTCAAACGCGGCAGCGGGCAGGGCCAATAGCCCGAGGATAAAAGCTAGAACGAAGTGAAGCCGGGCTAACATGGGTCCTCTATTTGTAGATCAGTTGGTGACGAAATAGGCGTCGGCAAAGCCGAGCCCGCGCACGGTTTCCCGCATACGATTGCGTTCGGCGGTGGTTTGGGCCGGCCCGATGACCACGCGCCAGAAGTCGCGGCCGCTGCTGGTCTGTTCATGGACTATGGGCGTCAAGCCCGCGTCACGCATAGTTTGGGCGGTGCGTTCGGCATTGGCCTCTACGCTGAAAATCCCGATCTGGATATAGGGCCGATCAAGGCTGCTGGTCTGTGGCGCCGGGGCGGATGTCTCGGCCTCGGCTTCTGCCGCGTCGATGGCAGCTGCCGCGGCACTGATCGGGTCAATTGTGGTGGTCTCGATTTCACCGGTCGGTGCGGCGGATGCAGCGGCGGGGGTCGGTTCCGGATCTGTAACCTCTTCGCGACGCAGGGCGGTGACGTTCAACTCGGTCGGTGCACCGGCCACCATGTTCAGGGCGGCGGCAGCATCGGACGAGACTTGCAGTACCGGGCCGGGATTGTCCCGCTCGCGCCGGAACAACGCGCCGATCACGAAACGGCCATTGGCTTCGTTGCGTATGATAACCCGCTCGGGATCGGTAGCATCAGGATGTGCAACCCAGACCCCGCCAAGCGAAGGCCGCCCGTCCCAAAGCCCCTGATCGGTGACCTGGAAGACCTCGGGCGCTTCGACATCGCGCTCTACCAGCCGGGTTGAACCCGCCCGCTCCGACGCGGATGCGCCACCGCCGCCAGCGCCTTGGCCGAAGGGCAGCTGAAAGCCGTCGTCACAACCCGCAAGCACGATAACCAGGGCCAGCGCCCCGGCAATCCGCATCGGATGTCTGTCGCCCGTCAGGAAGTTCATCATCTTTCCCCTGCTCTGCCGCCTTTCAGCGCTTTTTAGCTGCGCTTTTTCCAAGGCGTCACCGTCCATGCCGCCGGGTCCGGCCCGGCCATTCGCGCAGAGGATACAGCTTCACCCGCGCGCTGCAAACCCATCCTTATCGCAATCGGCAACATCCTGCGGTTACAGTGCCGTCATCGACCACTTTCAGAATCGCAAAGAGGGCGATATGGGAAGCTTCCGACCCAGCCGGAGGAGTGGCAGAGTGGTCGAATGCACCGGTCTTGAAAACCGGCGTGCGTGAAAGCGTACCGTGGGTTCGAATCCCACCTCCTCCGCCACCCACATAACCCTTTGATATTAATGTAAAATACCCGCGATTTCCCTTCGGAATTCCCGCGGGTTAGGCCTGTTTGGTGCTGGTAGAGACGCGTCTCCGGGGCGGGATGCGGTTCATTTCGCCTGCGAGTCTCTGATGCAAGCAACCCGCGGGTCAGTTTTCGGGTGTGATTTCCCTGCTCGCAGGGAATTTGCAGGGAATTTTTTCGGATTTGGGAGGTTGTCGGAGGCTTTGGCCGCATTTACTCCAGCAGTTCCAATGCCTTGGAAGAGATTTCCCTGCTGGGCCAGGCAGGGAACTTGCAGGGAAATCGCACGAGCAGCACTGAACGTTGTACAGCGGTCCTGACGCGCGTGCTCATCATCCTTCAATGAACCGATCAGGCGAAGCCGTAGCGGCGCTCCTGCTCGTCCCAATTCAGTGGAACCTGGTCGCGGATGATGCGCTCGAGACACAGCTCAGGTGGCTGGGTTCCATCGCGAAGGGCGCGCTGGATCCTGGGAGAGAGGAAAGCCAGCTTCAGGCGATTCCGGATGAAGACTATCTGCTGCTGTTCTGCCGCGGCGATCGTTCCGAGTGAGGTCCCGGACCGGATGGCCTCTGCCCAGGTCAGGGCCCTGGAGAGCGTGTGCAGCAGTCTGGCATCCGGAGCGGGTGTGGGCGTGCCCACGATCAGCTTGGCCTCCTGCCCTCGGCGCCGGCGGTCGAACCGGGTCGAGAGCGTGGCCAGATCGGGATGCAGCGCGTCGGCACTGAGATCGAGCTCCTGCGCTAGGGTCGCAGGGTCCAGGGCAAGCTCCATCGATCCGCTGGGTGTGAGTCTTCCGGACACAAGGAGGGATCTGATGAGGTCCCTGTCCTTGGAAGCGATCTTCCGGACCAGGGCATTGGCGGCGTCGAGCCTCTCTTGATCGCGCCGCAAATCCGGGCGATGGGTCAGGGCGCGGGCCTTTGCTGCCTGCGTCAGATGCTGAGCCAGGGCTGTTGTAACGGCCGTTTCCAGCCTGGGACCAGGGAGGCGCCAGGCCGTTGGATCCGGGCCTCCGCTCAGCAGCCGGTTCGAGATGTAGTAGCGATGCTGTCGTCCCTTCCGGGTGGTATAGGTTGGTGTGAGCCGATCGCCTGTCTCATCCCGCAGCTTGCCGGTGAGGAGTGATGCCTCGGCATGCACTGCCGTTCCTCTCCGGCCTCTCGGCTTGTGCGCCCCCTTTTGCAGCTTGTCCTGGACCCTGGTCCAGAGGTCCTCAGGGATGATCGCAGGATGTCGCCCCGGCCAGGTCTTGTCCCCGTGTCGGATCAGGCCGCGATAGATCGGGTTGGTCAGGATGTGGTGGATCTGCCCGCGCGAGAAGAGCTTGTCCCCTGTCACCCGCCCATCCGCATAAGCGCGCCGTTTGGACCGCAATCCGAGCGCATGGGCTCTGCGGGTGACACCAGCCAGGCATCCGATCTCGTCATAGAGCTCGAAGAGCCCTGTGACGGTCTCCGCCTCTGACCTGTTGATCACCAGTTCGCGCTTGTCCCGGTCGGGATGAGGATCGTAGCCGATCGGGGCCAGGCCACCCATCCAGAGCCCCTGGCGCTTGGAGGCCGCGATCTTGTCGCGAATGCGCTCCGCCGTCACCTCCCGCTCGAACTGGGCAAAGGAGAGCAGGACATTCAGGGTCAGGCGTCCCATGGAGGAGGCGGTATTGAAGGATTGCGTGACCGAGACGAAGGAGCAGCCCGCGGCCTCAAGGCGCTCGACGAGCTTTGCGAAGTCGGTGAGCGACCGGGTGAGGCGGTCGATCTTGTAGACCACGACCATGGCGATGCGGCCGGCATCGATCTCGGTGAGGAGCCTTTGCAGGGCCGGTCGGTCCAGGGTGCCACCCGATTGTCCGCCATCGTCGAACCGATCCCGGGCCAGGATCCAGCCTTCCTGCTTCTGGCTTGCGATATAGGCAGCACAGGCCTCATGCTGGGCATCGAGCGAGTTGAAGCTCTGCTCGAGACCTTCTTCGGAAGACTTCCGGGTATAGATCGCGCAGCGCAGCTTTGTGCCGGTCATGGCCTTTGCTCCTTCCGTCCGAAGAAGCGGGGCCCCGACCATCGGGCCCCGGTGATGGCGCGGGCGATCGCAGAGAGGGATCTGTATGACTGTCCGCGCCATTCGTAGCCAGCCTCGGTCACGATGACCTCATGGGTCACGCCGTTCCATTCTCGCAGCAGTTTGCCGCCAGCGGGCAGCGTCGCGCGAGCCCCCCTCTGTCCTGGCGCAGACTGCACCTCCCGTGAAAGATCCTTGGCAAAGCCTTTGGGCAGACCGCCCATGCGCCGGGCCTGGATCTCGAAAGCCAGGAAGGACCGCATCAGGGGCTGGCTCAGGTTCTTTGGCACGGGCCCATCGAGGAGGGTGGACCAGGCGGCGAGGAGCGTCGTCCGGTCCATGTCCTCCAGATCCGACAGAGTAAGTCGCCTCATGCTTGAGCCGTGTCTCTGACCAGGCGGTAGACCGGGGGCCCACCCTCCTTGGGCGATGGATGCTTCTCGATCTGGCAGCCTGCCTTGCGCAGTCCGCTCAAGGCGGCCCGTACCGAATGCGCCTGCCATCCCGTCGCTTTTTGCAGGGCGCCAATATCAGCGCCTGATTTGCGCCCGAGCAGTCTCTGCACAGTGGCGATCTTGGTCTCGCGCGGCTTGGTCTGGCTCGATGTCGTCATGACAGTCTCCTGTGTCCTGCGAGGCGGCGGAAGGCAGCCCCGTCACCGAGCGGAGCCCGGGGGGAGACCGGGCGTGTGCACATGGACGCTCTGTTCGCCAACCAAGTCCAGTCGAATGTCATGGGATACGAGGAATTAAAGCCCCCGCCTTCGCGTTTGTCAACCAAATCAATACTTTACATGAATTTTGTGTTGACGGGATTCGACCCGAATCATAGTATGGAGACATCGGAGCAGGAGGCTTCCGAACCCACTAGAGGATACAATCGCGACCCATTTGGGACGCGTTGCTGGGTTGGCGTCTCCGGGTCTGAAGACAGCGTCGCCACAGCGCCCCGGAACACGAGAAACCAGGAGGTGGCATGGCGAAACACGCGCATCCCCCCAAACCACAGACATCCAATGCCAAGGGCCTGTCCAAGGTCCCGCGACAGGAGAGCGCCGATGGGTCATCTCTTTCGAGGAAAGCGCCATCGGGCTCTGTCACGACCCGGCGCAACGATCCCTTTCCGGATTGTACGCTGCTCTCGATTGCCGTTGATCAGATCGATGAGGCCCCCCGCCGCGCCCGGCGTGCTCTGAAGGGGCAGCGCCAGAAGGTCAGGCGGGCCGTTGAGCGCTTCGGCTTCCGCGTTCCCATCCTCGTGAAGCCTGCAACAGAGCCGGGACGATATGAGGTTGTAGATGGCCATGTGCGGCTGGCTGTCGCGCGGGATCTCGGTGCGGATGCCGTGCCTGCGCTTAGTGTCGGCGATTTGCCAGATGCAGAAATCCGACGCTTGGCCTTGTCCCTGAACAAGCTGCAAGAGTCCGGGGAGTGGGACCGGGAGGTCCTCAAGCTCGAGCTCGAAGAGCTCTTCTCGATCGACGGGGATCTTGAGATCCCGGGGTTCGAGATGCCCGAACTTGAGGCGCTGGTGTTCGAAGAGAGTGATATCACGGAGCCGGATGCTGCGGATGCGGATGACCTGGCAGAGTTGGCGGCGCAACCGGCGGTCACGCAGCCTGGGGATCGATGGATTCTCGGAGATCACAGGATCTTCTGTGGCTCTGCTCTGGACGGGGACGAGCTTGATCGCTTGCTGGAAGGTCGCATGCTCGACGCGGTCTTCACCGATCCGCCCTACAATGTGAAGGTCAATGGTCACGTGCGAGAGGCCAAGGGTGGCTTCCGGGAGTTTGCGCAGGCTTCCGGAGAGATGAGCCGGGAAGAGTTCGTGGCCTTCCTGACCCAATCCCTTGGCAATGCCGCCGCCGGCCTGAAGCCGGGTGGGGTGATGTTCATTTGCATGGATTGGCGTCACGTGGGCGAGCTGCAATCTGCCTTGGAGGCCCTGGGCCTGAGATGTCTCAATATCTGTGTCTGGGTAAAGGACGCCCCCGGTATGGGAAGCCTTTATCGCAGCCAGCATGAGCTGGTCTTCGTGACCCGGAAAGACGGGGCCTCGCACCAAAACAATATCCAGCTTGGCACCTATGGCCGGAACCGCAGCAATGTCTGGCACTACGCCGGGGCGACGGGCGGACGCCGGGATGAAGATGATGACTTCAACCTGCATCCCACTGTGAAACCCCTCCGGATGGTCCGGGATGCGCTCCTTGACGTGACAGGGCAGGGGGATCTGGTGCTGGATCCTTTCCTGGGGTCCGGGACGACGCTTCTTGCTGCGGAGCGGTGTCGGCGGCGCTGTATCGGGATCGAGCTGGATCCCGGCTATGTCGATGTGGCGATCCGCCGTTGGCAATCTCTGACCGGTGAGACGGCCGTTCATGCCGAGACCGGGCGCAGGTTTGCGGCCATGGAGGGCGAAGCAGTGGGCACCCCGCCGCCCCCACCATCTCACAAGATCGAGGAGGACTTCTGATGGGCACTCAAGAGACCCCTGGGGACGACTACGAGGTGGGCTATGGCAAGCCGCCGAAGCACACCCAGTTCAAGAAAGGGCAGTCTGGCAACCCGAGTGGCAAGGCCAAGAAGGAGGCCTCGCTGCAGGCGACGCTCGAAAAAATCCTCAACACAAAACTGTCTGTTACGAAGAACGGGCAACAGGTGCAGATGACCAAGCTCGAAGCTGCCTTGGAGATGCTGGTCCAGAAGGCAACGAAGGGTAGTCACCAACATCTGAAGCTTCTCATTCAGCTTGCCGATGAGGGTGAGGCCCCGCTTGGCCCCGAGGCGGACTTGGTTTTGGCGGACGCGGATCTCGCGGTTCTGAAGACTCATGCTGATTGGGTCGGGCTTGTAGAGGCGGTGGAGGAGGAGCTGAACGCCCAGAAGGAGGACGGGCAGGAACAGGGAGGCGAGCACGATGACTGATCCATCTGCGGCCATAGTCGTGCGGTCCTTGTATCGGCAACTGCTGTTCCCCTTCGTGCAGCGGGCATTCCTGGAACTGCGGCCTGGCACCCCGTTCCATGAAGGCCCCCACGTCCGGGCAATTTGCCATGCCCTGGAACGCGTCGAGCGCGGCGACGTCAGGCGTCTTCTGATCCTGATGCCACCCCGCCACCTGAAATCCTTCTGTGCCAGTGTCGTCTTTCCTGCCTGGGCCTTGGGGCGGAACCCAGCCCGGCGGATCATTTGCATGAGTTACGGCCTCGATCTTGCCGAGGGATTCAGCCGCGACAGCCGTCGGCTGATCGATTCAACCCCCTACCGAGGTGCCTTCCCCGGCCTCCAGCTGGACCCGAAGCGAAGCTCGGTTGAAGAACTCAGAACCCTGCGAAACGGCTTTCGCATGGCGACATCCTCCGGTGGCGCGTTGACAGGGAAGGGCGGCGATATCCTGATCCTCGATGATCCCTCGAAAGCGGCAGACGTGGCCTCTGAAACCCAGAGAGACAAGGTCCATCAATGGTTCACCGACACGGTCATGACGCGTCTGGACAATCCCAAGTCTGGCGCTGTCATCGTGGTTGCGCAAAGGTTGCACCATGATGACCTGCCGGGCCGCCTCATCGCCACCGGGGGCTGGGAGGTTCTGGAGCTTCCGGCAATCGCGCCGTGCGACTGTGATGTGCCCATGACCGACAATGTGGACTGGAACCGTGAAAAGGGCACTGCGCTCTTACCCGAGCACATGGATATTCCTCAGTTCGAGGAAAAGCGTCGGGAGGTGGGGGCCCGGGCCTTCGAAGCCCAGTACCAGCAGGCTCCGCAACCGGCCGGGGGCAGTATCATCAAGCCAGAGTGGTTTGGGGAAATCCCCCCACACCTGAGGCGTGGCGATTACGAGGCAATCATCCAGAGTTGGGATACGGCCGCAGTGCCGGGGGAAACCAACGATTACTCGGTCTGTACGACCTGGGGTCTGCTTGGCAATCATGTTGATCTGCTCGACGCCTATCGCGGCCAGCAGTTGCAGCCAGATTTGCTGCGCATCGCCACGAAGCTGCGGGAGAGATGGAAGCCGAACCTCATCATGGTTGAATCAGTCGGAGTGGGGACAGGCTTTGCTCAGCAGCTTGAGCGGCAGGATCGCAAAGGTGTCCGATGGTACACCCCAAAAGGCTCGAAGGTCGATCGCATGGTCATCCAATCGCCCAAGCTGGAAGGCGGCCAGGTTCGCTTGCCGAGGGCGGCCCCCTGGAAAGAACGGTTCCTGGCCGAGGCAGCCGCCTTCCCCAACGGCAAATACGATGACCAGGTCGACTCCATGTCCCAGGCGCTTTTTGCCCTCGACTGCAACCTTTTCGAAATCAGGCACTGCTCAAGGTTCAAGGGGCCGGGCTACCCCAGGGCGCGGGTATTGTACCCCAGGGACCAGAGGGGGCACGGTTAAGTCGATTAGACCGAGGTGGATCGCACCTATATTCGAAAACTGTCAGGCTCATAACCTGAAGGTCGTAGGTTCAAATCCTACCCCCGCAACAAAAATAATCACTATAGATCAACACGTTGATAGCCGCCCAAGGGCGGCCTTTTGCGTTCGCACTAAAGCCGTGGAAGCACTGTGGAAGCACGCGAAGGCTGTTCGGCGATGTAGCAGGCGCGCAACAGTGGGCGTGAGCGATGTTGGAAGCTTCCGGCCCAGATGTATGTACCGGCTGCTGTCCGCAAATGATTTCTAGCATGTTCTCGGAAGTCGCTCATATGTATCCGGCCTGTTGATCGACACGCGGGTCGTGGCCTTGTTGGGGTTACGCACGCGCCGTGATCTCATTACCGGACAGGTCATTGTCGACCATTTGGGCCGTCAGAGAGAGTGTCCGACCTTTTGTGTATGAGTGATCCGGTTCATGCTTCACCGAAAGGAAGCAAGAATGACCATCTCGAAAGAAATCCTGGATGAACTGCTGAAGGGCGTGGAGCGCCCTGAAGACCTGCTCGGCGATGCCGGGCTGATGAAAGAGCTGAAGATCAAGCTCATGGAGCGGATGCTGGGGGCCGAACTGACCGCGCATCTTGGCTATGAAGAGGGCGAGAGCGCGCCGCCGAGCCAATCCAATCGGCGTAATGGCACATCGACGAAAGTGCTGAAAGGCCAGGACGGGGAGATGCCGGTGGCGATCCCGCGAGACCGGGACAGCAGCTTCGAGCCGGAACTGGTGAAGAAAGGCCAGACGCGGATCGACGGGATGGATGACAAGATCATCGGCCTCTATGCCGCCGGTCTGACGGTGCGGGACATCCAGGCCCACCTGCTCGACCTCTATGGCCTGAAGGTCTCGCCCGACCTGATCAGCCGCGTCACCGATGCGGTGCTGGACGAGGTCCGGGAATGGCAGAGCCGGGCGCTGGACCGGATGTATCCCATCGTGCTTTTCGACGCCCTGCGGGTGAAGATCCGCGACGCGGACAGCCGGACGGTGAAGAACAAGGCCGTCTACGTGGCCCTCGGCGTTACCCGCGATGGGAGCCGCGAGGTTCTGGGCCTGTGGATCGCCGAGAACGAAGGTGCCAAATTCTGGCTCTCGGTGATGAACGAGCTGAAGAACCGGGGCGTCCAGGACATCCTGATCGCCGTCGTGGACGGGCTCAAGGGCTTCCCTGACGCGATCACCGCCGCCTTTCCGGACGCCATGGTACAGACCTGCATCGTGCATCTGGTGCGCCATTCCCTGAACTTCTGCTCGTGGAAGGATCGCAAGGCTGTGGCCGCCGATCTGCGCCGGATTTACAGCGCCCCGACCGCCGGGGCGGCCGAGGCCGAGCTGGATGCCTTCGAGGAAAAATGGGCCGGGAAATACGCCTCCATAGCCCCGGCCTGGCGGCGGGCGTGGCAGGAGGTGATCCCGTTCTTCGGCTTCGATCCGGCGATCCGGAAAATCATCTACACGACGAATGCCATAGAAAGCCTGAACCGCGTGATCCGGAAATCCATCAAGACGCGGGGCTCATTCCCAACCGACGAGGCCGCAACCAAGTTGATCTACCTCGCCATCCGCAGATTCCGAACGCAGTTCCTTGACCTCAGGCGATGTCGCCTGTCGGGCGGTATCCCCGGCCAAGCGTTGCTTGCCCGCTTCAAGGAATTCCTTCGACCACGTGTAATACAGGCTCTCACTGATGCCCTCACGACGGCAGAGCGCGGCAATACTCTCTTCGCCGCGCAGGCCCGCCAGCACGATCCTGATCTTCTCTTCGGCGGAATATTGTTTGCGCGTCTTGCGGCGGATGCCTTTGACCAGCTTGTCAGCCGCGTCCTTCGATGTTCCGGATTTCTTGTTCATCTTCGCTCCATATTGGCTGCGATGAACCAGAAAACCTCCGTTACGAAAACCTCAAATCTGTCCCATAGGCGCTGACGTCAGACAGCCAGATTGTCCGCTTTCTAGATCACTAGTAGTTTTTAGGCTTCGACCATCGACCCGATGATGGCACTTTTCATAGAAGTGCGCTGTTCCTCGTTCTTTTTCACTGCCGTCGTATTGAATATAGGCATTCTGAAAAGCCTCCTCAGAGGCATTGCGATATTCTTCCTCTGTAACTGAAAATGTAGCGCCAAGAACATCTTTGAAGCAGTCCGGTGCCTTAATGCAGTGCTTCTGATGATGCCTCTTCAGGTTCGGAACACTCCATTCTGGAGTATCTGCGGTGATCATCGTCCTTGCTCCAACTCGGGTTTCCATTCCTCAACTGTAGCGGATACGGTTTCGTTTGCGCACTCAAGATACCTACAGAAAGCGTTCGCCAACTGCATCTGCCGCGGAGTCCGACATTCCGCCTCGAAGACTCTTGGCGACGCGACCAAGACCGCAACACACTTCGCCCGCGAGATTGCAACGTTGAAGCGGTTTGCACTGTATAGGAACTCCATGCCCCGCGGTGCATCAGCATGGCTCGATGTTGCCATCGAGTAGATCGCTAGTCACCACCCTGCCCCGCCGCAAGCTGAGTTTGTCTGACAATGCCGGGCCAGTCGCTCTCAAGCGAAGTTCCTTTGACACTGCCGGCGGCGCGGTTCAGGCCGCCTGGGACAGGGCGCGACGCCCGAAGACCTGCAAGCTGGCGCATTGTCACACAATAGGAGAGCAACTCCAGCGCAAGTGGTTAACCAAACAAATCTACGTGGCCGCTGTTTTGATGTGTCCCGGAAGATGATCGATCACCGTCAAGCAAGCCTCCGGTTCCCAGAAATAGTAGATACGCAGACACTTCTTGGGGTCACGCGTGTTTCCACCGTTCTTCACATGCCAATCGACATCATAAGGCCGCCCTCGCCAACTTGTCTTGTACGTATCGCCACCACACGGCGAATTTCGGACACCATTCTCAACTTGAACATCCCTCAGGCTTCCACCGCCGTCGATACGCCGCTCATGGTGTTCGGTCGCTAGCCAAGTTACTGCACGCGCAACTGCCTCAACATCTTCGAATGCAGGCGATTTCACCATGCGACGCGCCGAAGGGGTCAGTACAACCCGATCCGGATACGTCCCATCTATCCAGTCGGCGAACTCGCTCCATGCTTGAGGTAGAGGCGGTTCCTCAGTTGGTGTCGTCCCACCCTTTTTGATAACTTCTTCAAGGTGTCTGACACGATATAGAAGCGACCTGTGCTCCTGTTCTGAAGCCGAAGCCCGCGCTTCAGCAGCTTCGGCGACCTCGATGTAGCCGTCGACCTCTTTGTCTTTCTCCTTGATCTGTTCTTCGAGGCTCTCGATCAGTTCATTCGCAGTAGCGATCAGATCTTCATCGGGCGCTTCGACGTCCTTCATCGCGGCGGTTTTGAGGCGCCGGCTGGCCGTCTTCACAGAAGCGAAATCAAGAACATCCCGACCAAGTCTTGTCCCGGATACGCTCAGTTGTGCTATTGCCCTACGCAACCAGATGGCACTTGCCACGCCTTCGCCGTTTCTGAGGCGGTCTGCAAGAAACAGGCGGTGGCGAAATGGGTCATCGGTCACGGAGAACCCAGGCATGTAGGCCCGCACAGCGCCACCAAACACGGAGCGGTACTTCCCAAACCTGTTGGTCAGCACCCATGTTAACTCTGCTGGAACGCGAACAACGCGCGCCATTCCCGTAACTGCACGCGCTAATACTACGTCATCGACCAGGCTGGTTCCGATTTCCGAGGTCGTAACGACTATTACGGGCAAACGCCGTTCCTGGTCTTCCAGATGGTCGCAGAGGTCTTCTGCTGCGTTCTCGGTCTCTATTGTTTGCGGCTCGGAAATTAGCTTACGCCCCGCCCTGACCAGCCCCGGTGCCTCTGCTATTTGCAGAATCAGTCCGGGCACGTGCGGCTCGACCTGAAGCTCTTGCTCAGTGGTGCTGGCGATCAGCCGAGCACTCAGGAAGGGCCGTTCGCCTAGTCGTCCGCCTATCACCAGTTCGGTGGACCAAATCCTACCCGCGACATTCTTGTCAGGGTCCTCGGCGCGGAGCGCCCAGATGTCCAATTCATCGGACTTGATGTGGACCGCTGCACTATTCCTGCCACCAGTCACCATTTCAAAGTCTTCAAAATCCCAAGCCTGCCGCGGCAGACGGGCACCTGCTCGCTTCGCGGCCCATTTCAACGCCGCTTCTCGAGCGCTTTGGGTCGCTACGGCGAAGTCTTCGCCATCCAACTGGCTTGATACCCGCAATACCTCCAGATCGTGGACGGCGCGAGGCATGCTGGCCGCAAGGGGCGAAAGCGCTTCGGAAAATGCATTGGTCATTGCGCAAAATTAGGTAAGCGAAGCCTGTAATTCAATTCAGAAACCCCCATAGCATGATTCACTGGTACTCCGTCCCGTTCAGTTGGCCTTGGTTGCTGACCGCTGTTGAGGAGGAGCAACGCGAGGCCACGCTCTTCTGAATTCGTCTTGCGATCTTGTTTGGGCATGCTCTGCACTCATTTGATTTTAGTCTGTTTCGCGCGCTCAACGTCGACTGGCGATTGCTTCCAGTCACTTCAATTTCAGACGCAGGATTCATGAATGTGAAGGCCGCGTCATACAGCTGCCACTACACAACACCTTCTACACTCCTGATAATCACAGTTCCATTTTGACCTTCTCGGATTGTCACACTTGCCGACAAATTCAACAAAGAGGCAGCTTGCTCCGAAGGTCGGCCATCGAACCTGTGTCGCGGTTTGCTTACAACCTGCCAAGCGCCAAAACCATGATCAAAATTAATGATCAACTGTCGCTCGTCCTCAAGAGTAAGCACCATTTGCCTTTCATGGGGCAGGTCTCTCTTTGGCTTTATTTTGACCGTTGCGCCCGGGAAAACCTCGGAAATAACATCTGACCTCACACCGTCGTCAGGGAAGGCATCGAAAACAGAGTAAGCATTTCTCGTACTTGGCCCCACATGAGAAGACTCTATGAGAAGTTTGACCGGATTTCCTCTTGCCCCAGGTACGGCACGAACGACTTCCGCGAATAGCCTCAAAGCAAGTGGCGTCAGCAAATAGCGATCTCGGTAGGTAATGGATTTAACTCCCGAGCTCTGTATCTTCCCGACAGTGAGAACATCACTTCGCCTCAAGAGCTGCCAAAAGCCCGATCCAAACTCGGCCATGGGGCCATCTAGCTTAGATTTGATCTCGACGACTTTAGCGTTGCCGCTCATTTGTTGAAGCAGCGATGAAGTGGAAAGGGGTTGCGGGTCAGAAATTTGAGGCGGAGGGCCCTTCAAACAGGGCGATGTCTCCCCCAATCCCCAATTCTCTCCTGGGATCGACGCCAGACTATCCGTCGCGGCGATCGCTATCTCTTCGTTCGAGCATGAAATACAGGCTATGATAGGCGTGCCGCCCATCGTTGGCAGAGTTTGCAAGTGCATAATGTCTGAGAAGGTCGAAAAGCGATGGAGGCAAAGCGCCTGGTTGAGATCGACCCCCCCGCCCAACAACGCTTTCGACTGTAGAACAATGCGCGGCCTAATCCCGTCTTGAGATGCACGGACAAGCACCTGTTGAAGGGGCCAAACATCCAGATCCCAGGCTTCGTTTTTGACATCACTGTGCATAAATACCGTAAGACCGGAGAGTTTCCTCGCCCGTCTTTGTCTTTCAATCCAGTCTGCAACTGGAAGCCCCACAACCGAAGTCTGAGGTCCGAATACCCGCAACTCATCGGGTAACCTGAGTTTCTTCATAAGGCTCCGCATGACCTCGAGGCCCGCTCGCCTGTCGAGCTTGTCACCAATGAAATTGATATCGGGTCGCAAGACACAGGCAGGACAGCCATTGTCGCAGTCTGATGAGCAATCGAGAATTATCGCCGCCTGTAGAAGGACATCGGAAAGCCAGTCAGCCTCCGCTAGTCTCGACGAGAGACCAGCTCCGCCGGCCGCGTGGTCGAAAATAACCGCTGTTGCACGGGGATCATCTGACGGGCCGCGCGTGCGCGAACAGGCGACGCCGATCTCTCTAGATTCGGTGCCTAGTTTTCGGGCCAGCGCCTCTCGAAGTGCCGCGGCAACAGCGAGCGCCTCCCCCGACTTCGCACCTCGCGGAAGTTGCAGTTCGAACACATCGGTCGCTGCATCATGAATAAACCTAACATTGCGCTGGACCCGCCCTGCCGCAGGATCGCCGCCTGGGCATCTTCCTCCCTGCAGGTCGGCATCTTGGACAGGCGCCAGAAGTTTGTGACCCCTTATTGCAGTGGGCCAGGGATTACCCTCTTCTTCACCGGTTTCAGATTCTGCGCGTCCGCATGCAAGGCAGACAGCGTATCCAAACCCGTCCAGCCCTGCTCCGAGAGTCAAAAGCCTGCCCGACGAATTGACGCGAATCCGTCCAGCATCAGGATCGGGTAGCGAAACCCACGGTTCGCCCGAGGCCGAGACTTTCGGCATCTCAGACGGCACGAACCCGAGACTTTCATAACCAGTATGCGGGCGTTGACGGCCGATGAATCCCGATGGGCGAAGACTGCGAAACCAGTTCAGATTGGACGCTCCACATTCCGGGCAGGCTTCAGGATAGCCGGTCTTGGACAAGCCGAAGTCATTGCAGGTCGCACAGTGCCAATGAATGCCCAAATCTTCGATGCCAGACGCGTCGGTGGAGCTTTGCCAAGCCGGCAAGATGCCCTCGGACTTATGCACCAAACCATTGATGACGACTTCTGCGCCCGGGGCGTATTCGCGGATCGCAATATCGAGCGTTCGACTTGCACCTCCAAGTCGATCCGAGATTTCAGAGGTTGCCGTTTCGGCGGGGCCGGTCTCGCCGGTGATATGGTCAAATGTGACGACATCAACCGGGAAACCATAAGCTGGGGTGAAGCCGCGTTGCGATAGAACACTCAGCAGAAACTGACCTGCCATTTTCTTGGCTTTCAGGTTCAGCGACTTTGACGCTTCCCGATCATTTGAGAGGCTTGCCCTCGTCAGAATTTCTGCATGCTCTGCGCGCCACTGATTGAGCAGATCTTCGAAGGCATTCGCGGCCTGCGCGGCAAGCTCTTCTACGGAGACCTGATCAAACGCAGTTCCGCGTGTTAAGTTGCCCAAGGCTTCGTTGGCCACATCTTCTGAGCTCCAAGCGCCGCGCAACGCGTCGAGGAAGACGTCGGCCGGCGCATCGGGTTCCACCGGATTGTCCGGATCCTCAGTCGCTCCAAAGAAATCGCCGACCGTAGATCTCACATTGATGCCCGCCATACGATCCCTAAGGAAACCGGCGAGCAAGGCCGCGTTTACGTGTCTTCCCACAACGATTGGGCTGTCCAAGCGAACCGCCGGCGCCGCGATTGGCGCCTCAAGTAGACGCTTGGGATTTTCGAACGTAATGCGATCTAGTGGCAGATCTCTGCAGAACGTCGCAGCGAATGCCCATGGCTCTCCGCGCCGACCCGCTCGACCAACGCGCTGCCGGTAATTGGAAATTGAGGGCGGTACGTTTGAGTTCACGACCAGCTGAACGTTGGGAATATCGACCCCCATTTCCATCGTTGTCGAGCAGTTGAGCAGATTGATCTTCCCCTCTTTGAACTCCTCCTCGAACTCCGACAGCAATTGCCGTGGGATTTGAGCCGAGTGCTCCTGAGCGCGATAGAAGGGCGCGTAATATGATACTCGGTCATGCAGGTCGGTCCAAAGCGCACGTTCGCGCAGTGACCGCACAGTCTCGTCGCCAACTGTCCACTCTCGAAGTTGCGCGCGCACCTCAGGGGTAACGCCTCCTGCGTTGGCCTCTGGGATCCTTGGCATGACAACCGGCGTCATTTCACGCGCTGGATCGTATGGGGAAACCTGCTTGCCCGGCGCGTAACCGAACAGTCGCCGCGTCACAGGGCACAGCCACGCTGTCTCAACGCGCATTAAGGCCGCGCGCTCAAAATCGAGCCGCCAGGCTCCTGCGCCCGTATCTCGCGCAGCCGTTGACTTGATGAGCGACCAGAGCGCATCCAGGACCTCTCGTGCACGGTCAGTATCCGCAGCATTTGTCCAATCACCGCCGATTATGCCGTAAACCAGTCTTTGGAAGCGGGACCCTTTCGCAGAACGCGGTTCGGGATCTGGCCAGAAATAAGGGCTTTTCTCTGCAACTCCTAGTTCACGAGCCTCAGGACTAAAGACTGATCGCCGGCCAGGCTGCCGCGGGTTAATCCATCGGGCGAACTCGTCGCTCTCTACGTTTACGGCAAAGTTGTCCCGGAACACGAAGTCGATTGCAGCGAGGGCCAAACCAGTCCACCCTTCCGCTGTTACCCCCACCTCTTGCAACGCTGCGGGTATATTGGAGCGGCAACGGTCTTCCAGTTCGGGGAAAGCCAATCGAGCTAGCCCCATCGTCTCGATGCTGTTTTGGACGCGCGGCCTGCGGAACAGCTCCCGAAACAGGAACATTTCCGCAAGTTTGGATGGTTCATCCGCCATTTGTGATCCACCGAAGCGTCTGGGACGCCAAACTTCCGCAGCAAAGTTCCTTAATTCAGACTGATCGGAGAAACGCTTGATGAGGTTGCGCCAGGCAACTGGTTTCTCCTGATCAGAAAGCTGGCTTTTGAGATCTGCAATTTCGTCGGCAAAGTCGTCTGGCTCGGGTAGCGCCAGATATTTTGCGAGCTTCTTTTCCAGTTGTAATTTTACCTCTGGATCGAGGCCGCTGCCCTCTTGCACCGCGTGGTAGAGAAAGGCGCGGGTCAGGTTCCGCTCGGATTCCTGCTGCAGTTTTGCCGCCAGCTGGGCAACTCCTTTCCTGCTATCCGAGAAGGTAATTGCCCTGCGTCCACCCATCGGAACTCCCGATGTTTGAAGGGGCGGTGCGAGTGACTCCGCCAGCTCAGGCAGCGAATTCGCCATGAGGAACGGCGGTCCAAAGCGGAAGGGCATCATCCTGGCGTTTTGGCTGTTCGCGCAGCAGCTGCGGTCCGTTGGACTATCGAACAGACGAAGTTGCACGCTCTGTTTGTTTTCCGGAGCGGCGTTGTCAAACACCTCTCCTTCCGGCACCGACACAAAGCTGGCGCCAAGGTCTAGCGAGGCGGCCAGCCAAACGCGATCCGTCAGGGTTTCCTCAGCCTCATCCTGTTCAGGCTCAACGTCCACGGCGTAGTCATCGATTTCCGTCTGACGAGACGGAATCAGCCGTAGGTCAGCACCGCTCTGTTCAATGCCTGCAACCAAATGAGGGGTTCCGCAGTCTGAACAGGCGAGCACCTCAAAAACCGGCGCACCGCAGGTACAGTGATCCTTTTGAAAGAGGTGGATGGCCCCAAAGTCCCAGTTGGCCTCTTGCTCAGTGAGTTCCGCATCCTTGTCCGGGCAATTCGGGTCAATGCAGGCCCATATTCCACCTTGTGCACGGTGAAACAGATGCGATCGCCAAGGGAGCAGCTTCTCACCTTCAGGGTTTTCCGCTTTGGCAGCCGAGAATAAGACGGACTGTGCTGCTTCTGTTTGATCAAGGCCCAGTGTCCCTTTAATTTCGCTGAAGGTCAGGCCTCCCAAGAGCATCTTTTTCTTCAGCTCGTGAATTCTCGGATGCGGCGCCAGCATGTTCCACAGTTCAGACGGCGGAGATGCTTGAAGGGCGGCAGAATCAAATGGCCCATCATCACCAGGACTGGGCAGCTCCGGGTCAATCGCCTCTCCCTCAATGACGCGCGTGCGATCTTCAGGAACGCCGGCAAGATCGGAGACAAAGCTGGAGAGTTTTTCCTTGGTGCCCTCGCCCTCGCTGATGGTGGCAGAGGTGGCCATCAACCTCACATCCTCTGGCTTCACACCGAATGCTGCGCGCACCCGCCGAAGAAGCAGCGCCATTTCGGCAGCCTGAGCGCCAACGTAGCTGTGCGCTTCATCGAGGACGATCCAACGCAAGAGGCCCTGGGACTGTTTCAGGATCGGCTGATCCGCAAAGCGCATCAGCATGTATTCGAGCATCGTGACATTGGTCACGAGAATGGAGGGGGGCGTTGACCGGATATCTTTGCGGTTTCCGATCTCCGCCGGGGCAAGCTTGGCCTGGTCGACTTTTCTTGCCGTCTCCGGCGTAAGCCCATTGTAGAGGGCGAAGGATACTCGATCTTTCAGTGGCGCCGTCCACGCAGCCAGTCGCTCTCGCTGGCTCTCGATGAGTGCGTTCAGCGGATAGACAACAATCGCTCGGATGCCCTTTAACTTAACGGGGGCATCCTCGCGCAAAAGATCGTCGATCATCGGCACCATGAAGCACTCGGTCTTGCCCGAGCCCGTTCCGGAACTGACAAGGCAAGACAGACCTTCTTTCGCTGCGTTCCAAGCTTGCAGCTGGTGCTGATAGGGGCTCCACTCCCGCTTCATTCGTTCCGCTGAGGCGCTATCCAAAGCGTCAACAAGGCGCGCATCGAGCAGATTGCCAGACAATTCATCGAAGGTTTGATCCGCCGGTTTCCAGGCACGAGAAATCTCAAAGATTGGATCGGCAATTAGCGCATCTGCTTGTCCCGGCTTCTCAGAAAGGCGCCGGAGGAGAGTTGCGTTTAATCCTTTTGACGCGATCCTCCGCATCGCAACCATTGCCGTAGCTTCGCGGTTAGAGAGTGACTCGAGTATTTTGTTTAGGTGGGGATCTGTCATGAGTCAGCGGTTTCCTTGAAGTACGCGATCGCCAGTGGCAGCGCTGTGTCGAAATAAACAGGATCGATAAGTCGCAAGTTGATCAACGACAGAATTTCTCGAGTTTTGAGAGGCTGTCTCAAACCAAGAGATGCCTCAGCAACCACAATCGGAGCATCAATCAATTTCTGCGCATGTTGATTGAACCTTAACCCTTCGATTTGGGCTAAGGTGCGAATATTTACTAGACCCGAAGGAAGCCAATCGAGGCGCCGCACCGCCTCGTGCGCAACTTCAACGAGCCGTACCCGCGCGTTGCGTCTGATCGACGGACCAAGTCTCGCAGCAAGTTCCATATCTGCAATCAGGCGAATTCGATCTGTTTGAATCAATGCCATCGCTAGGTGGCCCGAAAGCTCCGGATGAAGCCATGCAATCTCTTTCACCCGGCGAGTAAGGGCACGGTCGACCTCCTCTTCGAGCTCAGCTTCCTCGAAGACAGTTCTCAGCTGAGTTCGCCTAAACTCACAGAAATGATTCATCGCAGTTTGAAAATATTCCAGAAGTGTCGCTGGCCAGTAAATTGGAGCTGCCGTTTCAAGGCCAAGGACAAGGGGCAGGTCTGAGGAGCCGACCCTGAAGGCGAGCGACAAGGCGGCTTCCGGAACTTTGGGCAGCGCCTGCACTTGATCGAGAACGCCCGCGTCTCCTGCGTCCGCGGCATATTGTATGAGTTGCCAGTTGCGCCGCCAATTTGGGTTCTCGGGTTGATCCACCAAGGCCCGCCACTCGTCGACGTAGGCAGCAATGCGGTCCTCTCGGCGCCCTAGGTTTCGCTCTTCGGGAACCCAAACTGCGGCACGTTGAATTCTGCCATCGAGACGGGAAAAGAGAAGCCAGGGGCCGAGGTCGATTTCTAGGGAATCAGAAAGATCAATATCCGAAACTGTAAACCTCGCGGAGACCGGCGCAGTATCTGATGTGAGGCTGATGGCTATGATTTCGGCGCGATCTTCTTCGCTCTCAATTACGATTTGCGGTAGATCACCCGGCCGCTGTGGATCACGCTCTTGCCCGAGCCTCAGGATAGAACCCCTGACGGCGGCGTGATTTTCATAGCGCCGAACTTCCAGTCGTTTACCCTCGTTGCCTCCAACAATCAGACGTATATCAACCTGAGCGTCAGGCCCGCCGTGAGCGAGCATGAGCCACACCAGTTGAGACATTGCTCCCAGCGACGCTTCCCCCCGAATTCTGAACGCGCTCGGCGGTTCATTGTTGAGTTTCAGCTGAATATCGCCGGCCGATCCGGAAGGAACAACCGCGCGCCATCCTCGCAGGGCGTCGGGGACGATTGGCCTATTGTCTTGAAGCCGGTTTCCGCTCGGATCCAGAAGCATTCCCTCGCGTGAGGGCCAGGCAGCAAGAAGTTCCAAGTGTCGACCTAATACAGGATCTGAGAGCCTCAAGATGATCAGCCCGATTGGAGACCCTGGCGCGGTTAGGCTCAGTTTGCCTGGCGCAGAGCCAACTTCCTGGCGAACCACCTGGTCTCCCAAAGACAATGCAAGCGTCCAGTTATCAGGGAACCCATCCACGGACAGCTCCACCGTTCCCGCTGACATCTCTCTCAGAACGAGGCTTGTTGTTGAGGGAAGACTGACAATCCGCATTTGAGCGACGCCGAAAGCGTCGCCACTCCAAGAGATGACTTTCGTTCCCAGACTCCGACCTTCGCGTACAATTACTGAAGATTGATCTGGAGCGCGCAAGGGAGCGTCACCAATCCCAGTAAGAACTGTTGGCTCACCCAAAAAAATCGGGCCTCCGTCCTTCAAGCGCCACCCGGTCAAAGTGTCGCCGATCGGAATGATGCGGGCACGATCCTCAGCGTCTTCGACACCTGTACCTATGCGAAGTTGTAGGCCCTGCACGGTAACAATTCCGGTTCCAGACACGGGCCAAAGTTGTCCGTCTTCCGCATCTTGGGAGTCTCCGATTTGAAGCCCGTCACTCACGGCAGGTTGGCAGTCAGAACTTGTGAGGATCCAAAGCGCCTGTGATTGCGTGCGTCCTGAAGATGGAAGCAACGTATCGACCGCTAAGCCTTCAACTTGATCGGCAGCCCTCCAGATGCTCGGAGCCTCCAGAGAGTGCGGTAGCCCGGGGTCCATAACAACCGAGCCCAGAGTACGTCCGTCCGCATACGCCTCGAAAACGATCGTTTCTGAAATACTTAATTGAGAAGACGTCGTTTGCTGCGTCCCAAATCGACGTAGGCTCCATGCTTTTTCTTCGGGCGACGCAGTGTAGCTGACGGATGCGCCTTTTGGACCAGACGTGGCGACCAGCCTCAACCTCTGCCCCACCGCCTCCGGCAGCAAGTCTCCAGGGATGGTGCCGCTCGGAGCGTACTTAACATAGCCCCTCCAGATACCATCGCTGCCTCGGCACAATTGTCGTGCTATAGGGACGTCCGTCCTGACGAGACGAGTTCGTTCAGACTTGAGAGCTGGCCTGATTAGAGCCTCATACGCCTCAGGTGAGAGACGCAACGGCAAAGTTTTTTTCCAATCACGGACATTTTCGTCGAGCCAGTTCTCGATCAGCCCCGGCTCGATTCCTTCAGGAACTCGCTCGCGAAGCTCGACGAGCGACATACCGAACTCTGAGAGCGCTTTAACCCAATCTGTATTGTGAAAGGCTTGCGGAAGACTGACGATATATCTACCCGCAATCGTTGGCGCGATACCTCGTGCGTGAGTTCCGCCCTCCGCTTCAATCTCTCTCAAGAACCCTACGACAACTCTGTTGTACAGACCCTGCTGCCGCAGAAGTGCTTGGGGCAGCCCGCCTTCCGACATCAAAGAGTACAGATACTGGCGGATCCCAGTTTCA
Organism: Nioella aestuarii; assembly: GCF_050896395.1. Lineage (NCBI taxonomy): Bacteria > Pseudomonadati > Pseudomonadota > Alphaproteobacteria > Rhodobacterales > Paracoccaceae > Nioella > Nioella aestuarii. Next base: position 38,391 of record NZ_JBPBBA010000037.1, read on the forward strand.
GTTGTGCGGACTTTTCTGAGCCACCACTTCAATCCCCGATCAACCAAAACCACAGCTAGGTCGCGATCCTCGGCAATCCCGAGTCCATCAAATACGAAGCTCCAAGTTAGCTGTCCTCCGAGAAAGTCCGCACGGATGTGTTCTGAAGCCCAAAGAACAAACGCGGCAGAAGTCTCGGGCAGTGTCTGTCCGATGGACAACCGAGCAGGCAGTATTGACCCCAAACGGGCATGAGCTTCGGCTGAGTAACTATAAGAAAATAGTGGCCTGCCGTCGGGCGCGGCTAAGCCTCCGCTTTCGTCTAGGACTTCATCAAGTATCTTCATTTGATAACTGTTCGACGCATTTTGTTTCGCAAGGGCGATCTGCCCTCTCTTGTAATTGAGATATTGTCTTTTTTGGGGAAACAGAAGAATCGATTTCGGTTGAGCATTCAAGATACCTGCAAAATGCATTTGCCAACTGCATCTGCCGCGGCGTCCTGCATTCCGCCTCGAACACCTTTGGTGACGCGACCAAGACTCCAACACACTTCGCGCGAGAGATCGCAACATTGAACCGGTTTGCACTGTACAGGAACTCCATGCCCCGCGGTGCGTCGGCATGGCTCGATGTCGCCATCGAGTAGATCGCTATGGGTGCCTCCTGGCCCTGGAACTTGTCGACAGTCCCGACGCGCGCACCCGGCAACCGCTGCTGAATTTCAAAGACCTGCGCGTTGTAGGGCGCGATGATCAGCATGTCCTCGAGCGTGAGAGGCTTCTCCTGTCCCTCCCGATCAATCCATGTCGGCTGACCGGACAAAACTTCCTCGACAAGTCCAGCAACGGCATCGGCCTCCTCAATCGAAGAACTTTGATTGCCTGAATGCTCAACTGGTAGAAACCTCAGGCCCGTTCCGGTAAGGGACCCGCCACCGCGGATTTCCTGCAGCTCGCATCCCTCTACAGAGTGCAGCTTGTCATCATAGAAAAGCTCGGAATTGAACTGGCAGATATCGGGGTGCAGGCGCCAGGTTTCCTCCAGGAAAAGGCCCTCGTCTTCGGCAATCGTATGCGCGTCGCCAAGAACATGCTCGAGCGCGGAGACGCCGGTGCCGTCCGGATGCGTGCCCTGCGTGGGCTGGTCCAGCTGCTGTGGATCTCCAAGCAAGATTAGGGTCTTCGCGCTCTGAGCAACTGCTAGGACATTGGCCAGAGACATCTGCGCGGCTTCGTCGATCACGAGCACATCGAGCACTTCATGCGCGTCAGCGCGTGACCAAAGGAAGTGCGTCGCACCTGCAACCTGCGCCGACCCTGAGCCCAGCGCGGCATAAACCCCGGCGTTGTCCGACACGAACTTCAACCGGTCCTGATCAGGTTCCATCTCGCCGGACTTCGGTTTCTGCACGCAGCAGAGATCGACCTTCATCTCCGGGACGGCTTCGACGACCTTGTCGAGCAGGTTGCGGATCACCTTGTGACTGTTGGCCGTGATCCCGACCTTCTGTCCACGCTTGACGAGTTCGCAGATCATGCGGGCGCCAGTGTACGACTTTCCCGTTCCCGGAGGGCCCTGAATCGGGAAAACGCCTTCACCAAGCTCGCAAACGACGCGAAGCGCAGCGTCCAGGGTCGTTTCGCCCGGCTGCCGGATCGGTCCATCGCCAAGTTGCGGTTTGAGACGCAGCAAGAGTGCCCGGGCGCTCTGATAAGGCCCGTCCCCTGCGATGCCATGGTCGGCAACGTATTCTCCAAGCCGCATCAGGCTGTCGGCCTGTTCCTTCGTATTGAACATCTGATGCGCGAAGACGCCCTCGGGGTGGATGTCAGCCGTCTTCCCCATCTTCTTGATGTCGACCGTCCGGTCATCCGCAGAAACCTCGATCACGCTGCCGATTTTGTCGCCGCCATTCATCCGCAATGCTTCGTCGCCACGAAGATCCGTGTCCTGCTGCGGGAATGCATAGCGGTGCACAGGCGTCCGAGCGCCCGGTGGCGACACGTCTCCAACAAACACGAGCTGTGACAACGCGGCGCGCTCGTCGATGAGTTCTTCTGGCGTGAGCGCGGAAAGCCGGAAGTATTCCCACCAGGCGGCCTTGTCCTCACGACGATGCCAGTCGAGGATATTCGCGAGGATCCAACGGGCGTGCTGTTCGTCGCTCCGCTCTTCGATATCCGCGGGCACGTCGGCCGTGAGGCGCTCGATCAGGGCCTGCACTGCTTCCTGACGTTCTGTCAGCGCCTCGCTTGGCTCCTGATCGGACGGCAAGGGACGCGGAACATCCGTGCCGGCATGGACAAGCTCCTGCCGGCGACGTTCAAGCCAGTCGCGGAGGGCAATGGTCGAGGTGCAGTCCTCGTAATTGTAAGACTGCACGGTCGCGCGTACCTCGCCGTCAATGGCATCGATATCGCCTAGTTCGAGCCCGGCCTGCAGGCGCGCAAGAGCCACGTTCGCATCTGGCAGACTGGTATCCCGCACAAAGCCGTAGATCGGCTCTAACTTCTTGATCGAGTAGCTCTCGACCCCAGCGCGCAGTCCATTGCGCACAACGCTGTAGAGGTCGACCAGCAGATTGCTGCGCAGGAAATCGTCGATCTCACCTTCGCGGGTCGCGTACCGGCCCATCAGCCGTTTCAGCGCCCCGGGCTCGTAAGGTGCGTAGTGGTAGATGTGCAGATCCGGATACCGTTCTCTGCGCGCATTCACGAAGTCTACGAAGCGCTCGAAGATGGCTTTCTCGCCTTCCCGGTCGAACGCCCAATCTGCCGTATAGGCCCAGGCGCCATTTTCATCGCGATAGATATAGCCGAAGAGATACTCGAGGCCGTGTTCCCCAACGAACGCATCGCTTTCGATGTCGAAGAAGATGTCTCCGTCAGACGGTTCAGGCAGCAGACACAGGCCGATATCTTCGACAATCGGCAGGAGCTCGTACCGGACCTCTCCGGCCTCGCGAGACTCCATTTGAATGCGGGCTTGCTCACGCGCCTTTTCGTAGGAGAGCGGTGGCCCCTTTTTTGGCTTCCAGGGCATGGGCGTCGGCATTTCCGCGAGAGCTGCCGCCGTCGTAATCCCATTCTCCTGAAGTTCAGACGTCTGGTTCTTGCTGATCCCGGCGACCAGACAGAGATGGTCATCTGCGCGGCGCCGTGCGTCGCATTTGGTCCGCCATCTGCAAATGTCGCAGTGCTCCTTCGGCTCTGTCCGTCGTCAGATAATTTGGGACATCAGAGCGGGTTTTGTTTTGGAGGCTCTGGCTCATCCTTGATTGAGTTT